>NZ_CYPR01000110.1 GCF_001408515.1 Jannaschia seosinensis
GTTGCCCAAGTTGAAGACCTTGCTTTCAGATCCCGCTACGCCATGGCACAGAATGACCGTCTCCTCATGGTATGGCCGCAAGCAAGGGAAAACGCTCGAGATCGCCTCGGACACCGCACTCTGGTATCGCCCCGGCACGCCGCCCAAACCAATCCGCTGGGTGCTTGTCAGAGACCCTGAAGGCAAGCGGGCCCCGCAGGCCTTCTTCAGCACCGACACCGCCCGCGAGCCAGCCGACATCATCGCACTCTTCGTCCGCCGTTGGCAGGTCGAGGTCACCTTTGCAGAAACCCGCGCGCATCTCGGCGTCGAAACCCAAAGGCAGTGGTCCGACAAGGCAATCGCGCGAACAACACCTGCCTTGCTCGGTCTCTACAGCCTCATCTCGCTGTGGGCCTGCGACCTGCTGAGCACGACCAGCACGCCCTATGCCGCAGCATGGTATCGCAAGACCAATCTTACCTTCACCGACGCCATCGGTTCGGTGCGTCTGGCCCTCTGGGTAGGAGACGTTTTCCAACACTCTCCGCCGGACCGGGAACCGCAAGAAATCCCGCCCGACCGCCTCGTGCGCATGGCCGAAGCACTTTGCTTCGCCGCATAATGTATAAAGTCGAACTTAGCAGGCTGCTGAAAAAGTCTTGAGTGCCCATCTTCGACTCCTACGACGACACATCATATCGGTTTTGGAAGCGCCTGCGCACAATATCTTGTCATCCCTTCGAGACGGCTGATGCAGTTCGTCGAGGTCCATTTCCTTTTTCAGCAGCCTGTTAGAGCGCCTAACCCGCATAATTCATGAAGCTGCGGACTTGTGCTCCGTGGGATGGTTTCCCCGGTCTCGGTTTTCTTGCGCGCACCCGGTGTTTGCGTCCGGTTGGCATGCCGGCCGGTGACTTGGGTCTTGGCGATACGGGTTGATGTTTCTGGGTTTGTCGGGGCGCTTGCGTCAGGCTGTTTTCGGGGGGGCGAGGGCGTCGAAGAGAAGGAGGAGAAGTCCCTTTCGGGGACACGAAGCCGGCAGGGTCACGATGATCCGGGTCTTCTTTGGTATTGTACCCTCAGGTCTGGAAATTCGCTTGAGACGCGGGGCGTGAGCCCGTGCTGGGGCGCCCCAGCACGGGCTGCCCATTCTGGTATTCCATGGAGTTGCAACACGGCCATGGAGAAGAACGAATGGACAGGAAGGATACGGCGCTTGAGGCGGTCTTGGAACAGTTGATCGAGCACGGGCCCGGCGAGATCGCATCGGTGTTCGCGCGGGCTTTCGAGCTGGCGATGCAGATCGAACGGGAGCGGTTTCTCGGCGCGAGCCATTATGAGCGCACGCCCGAGCGTCACGGCTATGCCAACGGCTACAAACCCAAGCGGATCGACACGCCTGCGGGCACGGTGAGCGTGCAGGTGCCCAAGACTGCCGGGCATGGGGAAGAGCCGTTCTATCCGCAATCCCTCGAGCGCGGGCGGCGGTCGGTTCGGTCCGTCATGCTGGCGGTGGCCGAGATGTACGTCAAAGGCGTCTCCACGCGTGACGCCGAGGCTGTCATGCGCGAGTTCGGGATCGAGAGCCTGTCGTCCTCGCAGGTCAGCCGGGCTGCCAAGCTGCTCGACGACGAACTGGAGGCATGGCGCAACCGCTCTCTGGGCCAGGTAAAATGGCACTGTCAGGTTGATGGCGTCATGGAAGGCCGGTAGCTCGCTTGGATGCTGAACCTCGACGATCTCTCCCGCCTCAAGGGGTACCGCTTTCCGCGCACCGTCACCGGATACGCCGTCTGGGCGTACCACCGTTTCGCCCTGAGCCTGCGAGATGTCGAAGACCTTCTGGCCGAGCGGGGCGTCGCCGTTTCCTATGAGACGATACGGGTGTGGGTCGCGAAGTTCGGGACGCAGTTCGCCGCGAAGATCCGACGCGATCGGCCCTGGCCAGCCGACAAGTGGCATCTCGACGAGGTCGTACTCAAGATCAACGGCACGAAGCATTGGTTGTGGCGGGCAATCGACGCGAAAGGCCACGTCTTGGACATCCTCGTGCAGTCATGCCGCGACGCCGCGGCCGCGAAGCAGTTCATGCGCAAGCTCTTCAAGGGTGGTGTCAGATCAATTCGAACCAGTCTCAGGAAGGGCAGGGGGCCTGACTGTTATCCTGCGCAAAGACCGCGCCACTCGGCGAGAGCGGCGGTGCGGTTGGTCTTGAAGATGTCTCGGCTGGAGAGGCTACGTTCCTGGTTGAAGTGGTTCGAGACGGAGGCGTGGACGGCGGCGAACTTCTGCAGACTTCGCATCCGCCGGAAGCGCTGCATCGCCCGTTCGCGTCGTCGGAACGGCAGGTGCGAATTCTCCGCGCGGTTGTTCAGCCACCGACCGGTCTCCTGCCGGTCCGTCATGCCGAGGTCCTTCAGAGCCGCACCGTAGGAGCGAAGCTTGTCCGTCACGAGGACATCTGCTCGCCCGTGCTTCTTCAGTGCTTTTCTGAGGAATTTCAGCGCAGCCTTCTTGTCCCGCGTCTTCGTGACGAAGCTTTCCAGCACTTCGCCCTCATGGTCGACCGCCCGCCAGAGGTAGTGCTGCTCGCCGTTGATCTTCACGAACATCTCGTCGAGGTGCCAGCGCCAGCGGCTCGATTTCAGGCCCTCGATGCGTCGCTTCCGGATCTCACCGGCGAGTAGCGGCCCGAAGCGATGCCACCAGAAGCGCACCGTCTCGTGGCTGACGTCGACGCCGCGCTCGTGCAGCAGATCCTCGACGTTCCGCAGCGACAGCGGGAAACGGACGTACATCATCACCGCCAGGCGAATGATCTCGGAGCTGGTCTTGAAGTACTTGAAGGGGCTGCGCTTGGTCATGCGACGAAGCTATCCAGCCGCCCGCTCCGCCTCAAGCGAAGTTCTTCTGACAAGACCCCCCGGACCAATACGATCCGGTGAAGCTGCCCTTCGAATGCCCTCTGCTGATCAGGATATTCCTGATCGAATGAGTGCTGCCTGCGGGGCGGCGATATCCTTCATGAGGAAGGATGCACGCTCATCGCACAGCCAGCGCCCGCCTGCAAGCCTGTTTTTTCTCAAGGTGCTGTTTTTTGCGAAATAATCTGGGGTGTGGTACCTGCCGATCCGGCCCGACGTGACCCGTTGTGGCGTCGTGCAATCAGATCGAGATCGTACTGGACTCGTGCCGCGAACAGAGCGTCACTGGACGCACGCCCGGCACGCACTCCGGGCGCTCCTCGGTACCGGAGCCGGCATGTGGCGGCCCGGGACAACCAGAGGAGAAGACAATGCCCAGACCAAGGCAAACCAAGTCCGAGACGGTGCGCAGCTTGCTCGCCCGGCCGCAGGGCGCAAACCTTGAGGCGATCTGCAAGGCGACGGGATGGCAGCCGCACTCGGCTCGCGCAGCCCTCAGCGGATTCCGCAAGACCGGCTACACGATCGAGCGCGAGACACCACAGGGCAGGAAGGCCGGCGGTTCGATCTACCGGATCACCGCGATGCCTGGGGCCACCGAATGATCCGTGTCGCCGATCTCGAGACCATGGACCGGGCCGCACTCGTTGCGGCCTGGTCGGACCTCTTCGGCACACCGGCGCCCAAGGGGATCAGCCGGGTGTTCCTGCGCCAGTTCCTGGCCTTCGAGCTGCAGACGCGCCAGCAGGGCGGCCTGCCAGGGAGCCTGCGGAAGGTGCTGAACGCGGAGCCCGGACCGAAGGCCCCGGTGCGCACACCCGCCCTCAAGCCAGGCGGCCGCCTGATCCGGGAATGGAACGGCGTCACCCATGTGGTCGATGTTCTCGAGGACCGCTTTGTCTGGAAAGGCGAGGCCTACCGGTCGCTCTCGGCCATTGCCCGCGAGATCACCGGGGCGCATTGGTCCGGGCCGCGGTTCTTCGGCCTGACCGGAAAGGCCGCATCATGAGCCGCCCGGTAATCCGCTGCGCGATCTACACGCGAAAATCCACCGACGAAGGCCTCGACCAGGACTTCAACTCGCTCGATGCGCAACACGAGGCCTGTGCCGCCTACATCGCCAGTCAGCGCCACGAGGGCTGGAAGATGCTGCCGGCCCGCTACGACGACGGTGGCATCTCGGGCGGAACGCTGGAGCGCCCGGGTCTCAGGCGGCTGATGGCGGATATCGATGCGGGCCGCATCGACATGGTGGTCGTCTACAAGATCGACCGGCTGACGCGGTCCCTCGCAGACTTCGCCAAGCTGGTGGAGCGGCTGGAAGCGGCGAGCTGCTCCTTCGTCTCGGTCACGCAAGCCTTCAACACCTCGTCCTCCATGGGGCGCCTGACCCTGAACGTCCTTTTGTCCTTCGCGCAGTTCGAACGCGAAGTCACCGCCGAGCGCATCCGGGACAAGATCGCGGCCTCCAAGAAGAAGGGCCTCTGGATGGGCGGCCTCCCGCCGCTCGGCTATGATCCGCATCCCGATCCGATGCGGCGCGAACTGGTGGTGAACGCCGCTGGAGCAGACGTCGTCCGGCAGATCTTCGCGCTCTACGAGACCCATGGCTGCCTGAACGCCACGGCGCGCGCGGCCGCGGATCTGGGCCTGCAGTCGAAACGTCATGTCTTTTCCTCGGGGCGGGGGCAGGGCGGCACTCCCTTCAGCCGCGGCCAGATCTACAAGCTGCTGACCAACCCGATCTACCGCGGTCTGATCCGCCACAAGGAGAAGACTTGGCCCGGGCTGCACGACGCCATCGTCGATGAGGACCAGTGGGATCGGGTGCAGGCCAGATTGCAGCAGGCCAGCGCCAGGCGGCGCGGCCAGAGCGCGTCCGGGCAGATCGCCTCGGCAAACGCAGCGCCGCTGCTTGGCAAGGTTCGCGACGAGACCGGCGACCTTCTCACGCCCTCACATACGAAGCGGCATGGGCGGCGGTTGCGCTACTACATCTCCAACCGGCTGATCTCCGGCGGGCCTGATCCAGAAGCGTGGCGGCTGCCTGCGCCCGCCTTCGAGCGCGCGATCGCGCAGGTCATCGCAGACCATCTGCGCGATCACGCTGCGCGGCATGCGGCGCTGCAACACGTGGATGCGGCCATGAGCACAGCGATATCCGACAGGACACGATCCCTCGCGGACGGGATCGAGACGGGCGGTATCGGCGCGGCCGTCCTCCTGGTCGACAGCATTGCGATCGCACAGAGCCGCCTCGCGATCCGGCTCGATTCGGCGGCTCTTGGATCGGCGTTGATGATCCCGGGCCAGGACCTCGCCCCCTCGATGCACATTCTCGAGGCGCCATTCACGCTTCGACGGCGCGGGGTCGAGATCAGGATCGTGACCGGTGACCGCACCCCTCAGCCAGACCCCACGCTCCTGCGCGCCCTGCGCAACGCGCATCACTGGGCGGCCGCCTTGCGCCGCGGAACACCGCTGAACGTCATCGCAGCCGAAGCCGGATCGACGGAGCGATACGTTGCCCGCATCATTGCACTCGCCGGCCTCTCGCCCCGCCTGCAGACCGCCATCGCCGAGGGCACCCAGCCGGTGACACTCACCCTCGCTGCGCTGATCCGCTCAAAGCTGCCCCTGGACTGGGCCGCCCAGGAGCGGATGATCACGATCGACGGCTAGCGCCGTTCCCTGATCCGGGACGCAGCCTCCCTGTTCGGCGCACAAAACTCCCTGTTCGGTGAGAAAAATTCCCTGTTCCTTCGCGTAGGGAAATCGCCCGTAAGTCACTGTCTTGGCGGCGAGATTCCAGCTCGATTTCGACCGTGGACCCTCCGATGGAGCGGAATTCCCTGTAAATCCCGGGATATCAGGGAAATCCCACGCAAACCGCACCTCCTGAAATGGCCGACAGAGACTGGCCCCGTGAACACGGCAATCCCGCCTGGCGAAGTGCGTCTGTGTCCAGGGAACGACCCCATAAGCCGCGGAAATCGCGGGGGAATTCTGCTCGAATTCGGTACAGGGAAATGAGATGGGGGTCGGTGGCGGAAGCGGTGGGATTCGAACCCACGAGACGGTTTCCCGCCTGCCGGTTTTCAAGACCGGTGCCTTCGACCGCTCGGCCACGCTTCCCTGCGGGAGAGATACACCGATGCGCAGGCGGGGGGAAGGCCGAGCGGGCGCGCTCGGAGGCGATGGCGGGACATCGGGACGAAGAGTCACGCTTTCGTGGCTTGCGGTGCCGATGCCCTTGCGGCACCCCAACCGCCGACCGACCCACGACCGGAGCGCTCATGCTCGATATCCAAGCCCGCCGTCTGATCGACCCGCCGCTGAACCGGGCGGGGCGGGCGCTCGCCGCACGGGGAGTGACGGCGAATGCCGTCACCGTGATCGGCCTTAGCCTCGGCTTGGCCGCCGCCGCGGTGATCGCGCTCGGCGCACCGGGTTGGGCGCTGATCCCGCTCCTCGCATCGCGCCTGATGGACGGTCTGGACGGGGCGGTGGCGCGTGCGACCCACCGGACCGATTTCGGAGGCTATTTCGATATCTTCTCGGATTTCGTCTTCTACGGCGCCGTTCCCTTGGCTTTCGGCATCCTCTCGCCGCAGAACGCCCTCCCAGCGGCGTTCCTGCTGTTCACCTTCTATGTCAACGGCACGAGCTTTCTCGGCTACGCGATCATGGCCGAGAAGCGCGGGCTGGAGACATCTGCCCAAGGGGTCAAATCGCTCTACTATTCCGCCGGGCTGCTCGAAGGGACCGAGACGATCGGGTTTTTCGTCCTAATCTGCCTCCTGCCGGACTGGTTCGGGCCGCTTTCGTGGATCTTCGGCGCGCTCTGCCTCGTCACCGCAACGGCGCGCCTCGCCAATGCCCGCACTCTTTTGACCTGAAGGATCGACATGCGCTTCATTCCGACCCTCGCCGCGCTGCTGGTCGCGACCAATCTTGCCAATGCCCAATCCGGCGCCGCCGCGATCGACCCGGCCGACTGGGAGGCCGTGACCGAGGCCGCCGAGGGACAGACGGTCTACTGGCATGCCTGGGGCGGCTCGACGGCGACCAACGACTTCATCGCCTGGATCGGCGATCAGGCGGCGGAGCAGGGCGTGACCCTTGAGCACGTCAAGCTCGCCGACACCGCCGACGCGGTCGGCGCCGTCCTGACCGAGAAGCAGGCCGGTCGGGACGCGGACGGTTCGGTCGACCTCATCTGGATCAACGGCGCGAACTTCGCCGCCATGAAGGAGGCTGACCTGCTTTTCGGTCCCTTCGCGGAGCAGCTGCCGAATTGGCAATATGTCGACGTCGAGGGCAAGACCGTCCGGACCGACTTCACCGTACCGACCGAAGGCTACGAGAGCCCTTGGGCCATGGCACAACTCGTCATGGTCCATGACAGTGCACGCGTGGAGGAGCCGCCGCGCACCGCCGAGGCGCTTCTGGACTGGGCGCAGGCCAATCCCGGCCGCTTCACCTATCCGCAGCCGCCCGATTTTCTCGGCACAACCTTCCTCAAGCAGATGCTGATCGAATTGGCGGAGGATCCGGCCGTCCTTCAGGAACCGGCCGGCGACAATTACGAAGCCGTGACGGAGCCGCTCTGGGCTTGGCTCGACACGCTGACGCCGCTTTTGTGGCGCGAGGGGCGGGCCTATCCCGAAACCGGGCCGCGCATGCTCCATCTCATCAACGACGGCGAGACGGACCTCTCCTTCAGCTTCTCGCCCGGTGAGGCCAGCACCGCGATCGCCAATTTCGAGCTGCCCGAAAGCGTGCGGACCTACGTCCTCGACGGTGGCACGATCGGCAACGCAAGCTTCGTGGCGATCCCCTACAATTCCTCCGCCAAGGCGGGCGCGATGGTCGTGGCCGACATCATCCTCTCGCCCGAGGCGCAGCTTCGCGCGCAGATGCCCGACGTGCTGGGCTACGGCACCGTGCTCGACATGGAGAAGCTCCCGAGGGCCGATCGCGCCGCCTTCGACGCGCTGGAGCTGGGCATCGCCACGCTGTCGCCCGCCGAACTGGGCCAGGCCCTGCCGGAGCCGCATCCCACCTGGGCCACGCGCATCGCCGCCGACTGGGTCGACCGCTACGGCGTCGCGCCCTGAGGTGCTGCGCCCGCTGCCGCTGCTGACGACGCTGGTCCTGGCGGGGCCGGTCCTGTTCGGGCTGGCGGGCACGATCCTTCCGGCCTTCGGCTATCTCGTGCCGGGGGCCGACCGGCCCTTCGCGCACGTCCTCGAATGGCCGGGCCTCCCGCGTGCGCTGGCCGTCTCGGTGATCTCCGGCGTCCTGGCCACGCTGGGTGCGCTGGCGGGGGCGGCGCTGATCCTCGCGGGCTGGTATGGAACGCGGGCTTTCGGGTGGCTCGAACGCGTGCTTTCGCCCGTCCTTGCCGTGCCCCATGCTGCGGCCGCTTTGGGCTTCGCGTTCCTGATAGCGCCATCGGGCTGGGTCGCCCGGATCCCTGCGGTGGCGCTCGGCTGGGAACGTGCGCCGGACCTGCTGATCCTCGGCGACCGCTGGGGTCTGTCACTGGCGGCGGGTCTGATCGCCAAGGAGCTTCCGTTCCTTCTTCTGATGATGCTGGCCGCGCTGCCGCAGGTGGACGCGCCGGCCCGGCTGCGCGTCGCGCGCTCGCTCGGGCAGGGCAGGGTGGCGGCCTGGGCAAAGGCCATCTTCCCCGGCCTCTACGCGCAGGTGCGCCTGCCGGTCCTCGTCGTGCTTGTCTTCGGCATGACCAATGTCGATGTGGCGGTGATCCTTGGGCCCAGCACGCCGCCGCCGCTCGCGGTGCAGGTCACGCGCTGGATGACCGATCCCGACCTCGCGATGCGCGCCGTGGCCGCTGCCGGGGGGCTCGCTCTTCTTACGGCCACACTCGGGATCCTGCTGCTCTGGCTGCTGGCGGAGCGTCTGGCCGGCCGGATCGGCCGCGCGTGGATCTGGTCCGGGCACGGCGCACCTGAGGGGGCGTTGCGCGGGGCGGGTCTCGTTCTCGGCGGCGGATCGGCGGTAATGGTGCTGGTCGGGCTCGCCGCGCTCGCGCTCTGGTCCGTCGCCGCACGGTGGAGCTATCCGGACCTCGCCCCCGAGGTGCTGACCTGGCGGTCCTGGAGCCGCTTCGGTCCCGACATGGCCGAGGTCGCACTGCTCACCCTCGTGATTGCCGCCGCCGCGACGCTCGTCTCGCTCTTCCTCGTCATCGGCTGCCTCGAGGCCGAGCACCGCTTCGGCCTGACCCTGTCGCAGCGGGCGCTCTGGCTTCTCTACCTCCCGCTTCTCGTGCCGCAGGTGGCCTTCCTTCCGGGGTTGCAGCTTCTGCCCCTGAAACTCGGCCTCGGCCCGTCGGTCTGGCTGGTGCTCGCGGGACATGTGGTCTTCGTCCTGCCCTATGTCTTCCTCTCCCTCGCCGGACCGTTCCGGGCATGGGATGGGCGGCTGGCGGCGGTGGCGGCGGGGCTGGGCACATCGCCCAACCGGGTACTCTGGCACATCCGCCTTCCGATGCTGACGGGCGCCTTGCTGGTGGCCGCCGCGATCGGCGTCGCGGTCTCGGTCGGGCAATACCTGCCGACGCTGCTGCTCGGCGGCGGACGGGTCACGACGCTGGTGACCGAGGCGGTGGCCCTGAGCTCCGGCGGCGACAGGCGCGCGATCGGGGTCTGGGGACTGGGACAGGCGGGCGCGGCGCTTCTGCCTTTCGCACTGGCTCTGGTCGTTCCCGCGATCGTGTTCCGCAACCGGCGGGGAATGCGGCATGGCTGAGGGACTGCACCTCGAGGGCATCCGCATCGCACGGGGCGACGTCACGCTGTTGCGCGTCGATGCACATATCGCGCCGGGCGAGGTGCTGACGCTGATGGGGCCGTCCGGGTCGGGCAAGTCCACGCTGCTGAGCTACGTCATGGGCGACTTGCCGCGCGCCTTTCGCGGGACCGGGCGCGTCACCCTCGACGGGCGCGACTTGGCCGGCCTGCCGCCCGAGGCGCGGCGCATTGGCCTTCTGCATCAGGACCCGCTTCTGTTCCCGCATCTTTCCGTCGCCGCCAACCTCGCCTTCGGCCTGCCGCGCGGCGGCACCCGCGCCGAACGCCGCGCCACTGTCGACACGGCACTGTCCCAGATCGGCCTCGACGGCTACGGACACCGCGATCCGGCCACGCTGTCGGGCGGGCAGGGCGCGCGCGTGGCGCTGATGCGGGTTCTGCTGTCGCGGCCGCGCGCCCTTCTTCTGGACGAGCCGTTCTCGAAACTCGACGCGGCCCGGCGCGGACAGACGCGCGACCTCGTCTTCACGCGCGCGCGGGAGGCAGGCGTGCCGATCCTCCTCGTGACCCACGATGCCGCCGACGCGCAGGCGGCCGCCGGTCCGGTGATCGAGTTGTCCTAGCGGCGCCGCCGCCGTACCCGCCCCTCGCCCGACGTGTTGAACCCGACCACCGGCAACGGGCCCAGATGCGGAAACGGATCGGTCGCGTGCGGGATCGCGTTGGCCGCCACGAAATGTTCCTGAAACCGCGGCGCGACGGCCGTCTCGATCTTCTCGATGCGCCGCACGAGACCTTCGATATGCGTTCGCGACGCCCGCGAGCACAGCGCCATCCGCGCCCCGTGCCCCGCCGCATTCCCGGCCGAGGTGACATGCGCCAGATCCGCATCCGGGATCATCCCCAGCACCATCGCGTGACGCGGCGAGATATGCGCCCCGAACGCGCCGGCCAGGATCACGCGGTCGACCGTGTCGACCCCCGCCTCGTCCATCAAAAGCCGCGCCCCGGCATAAAGCGCCGATTTCGCCAACTGGATCGCCCGGATGTCGTTCTGCGTGACCGTGATCCGCCGGTCGTCCCCCTCCCACAGCAGATAGGCGTTCGTCCGCCCCTCGGCCGTGCAGCGTTCGGTGCCGACCTGCGCCGCCGATCCGATCAGGCCGGACGGGTCGAGGATGCCCGCAAGCCGCATCTCCGCCACCGCTTCGATGATGCCCGATCCGCAGATGCCGGTGGGCACCGCATCAAAAGCCGGATCATCCGACCACAGATCCGAGCCGATGACGCGGAACCGCGGCTCCTTCGTCTCCGGATCGATCTCGACTCGCTCGATCGCGCCGGCCGCGGCCCGCTGGCCCGAGCTGATCTGCGCCCCCTCGAAGGCCGGGCCCGTCGGCGAGGAGCAGGCCAGCAGCCGCTCCTTGTTGCCGAGCAGGATTTCCGCGTTGGTCCCCACATCCACCACGAGGGTCATTGCCTCCGCCTGATCGGGCGCCTCCGAGAGAGCGACGGCGGCCGCATCCGCGCCGACATGGCCCGCGATGCAGGGCAGGATATACGCACTCGCCCCCGGCGACAGGGCCGCCAGCCCCAGTTCCGCCGCATCAAGCCGCAGCGCGTCCGACGTGGCCAGCGCGAACGGCGCCTGGCCCAACTCCACCGGATCGACCCCGAGCAGGAGGTGATGCATCACGGGGTTGCAGACGATCACCGCCTCGACCACGTCCTCGGTCGCGACACCGGCCTCCGCGGCCATCTCCACGGCCAGCGCATTGAGCGCGTCGCGCACCGCCGCGTTCATCTCCGCCGCGCCGTCGGGGTTCATCATCGAATAGCTCACCCGGCTCATCAGATCCTCGCCAAAGCGGATCTGCGGGTTCATCACGCCCCCCGACGCCCGAACCTCTCCGGTGCCGAGATCGCACAGATGCGCCGCAATGGTGGTCGAGCCGAGATCGATGGCGAGGCCCAGCGGCGCCTCCTCGCGCAGGCCGGGCCACAGGGCGGTCACCTGACCGGCATCGTGGTTGATCGCGGCCGTCACCTGCCACTTTCCCGCCCGCAGAACCGGCTGCAGACGCCGCAGCAGCGGCAGGGGCATTCCGAGCCCGGTCAGGTCCCACTGCTCCGCCAGCGCCGCGCGAAACCGCTCCAGATCGCCCGAGGGGGCATCCATGTCCGGCTCTTCCACGGTGACGAAATGCAGCCGCGTCGCGGGGTCCATCACGATGGACCGCCCGCTGGCGGCCTTGCGGACGACCTGCCGGTGGACCTGGCTCTCCGGCGGCACGTCGAGAACCACGTCCCCCTGCACGCAGGCCTGACAGCCAAGCCGCCGCCCCGCCTTCAGGCCCCGCTTGTCGTCATAGCGCTGTTCGACCGCGTTGAACTTCGACAATGCGTCGGGCGCGACGGTCAGGCCAAGCTTGGGAAACGAGCCCGTCCCCGGCTGCACCTGGCAGCGCGAGCAGATGCCGCGCCCGCCGCAGACGGAGTCGAGATCAACGCCCAGACGCCGCGCCGCAGACAGCACGCTGGTGCCGGCGGGCACGCGCCCGCGCTTGCCCGAGGGCATGAACACGACGAGGGGATCGGACGCATCGGCCATGGCCGGTCAGGCCCGCCGCCGGCCGCCACGCCGCCCGCTCGAACGCGCACCCGAATTCTGGGCCGCCGTCGCCGCCTCGGCGAAGGTCGCGCCGGCCTGCATCGCCTCGATCACGCGCGCGAGGCCGATCCACCGACCGCCGTTCGGGTCGTGGTTCATCAGCATGTTGGCGGCCGCCACCGCCTCCATCTCGACGGAGCGGACGGGGTTCATGATCGCCGATGTCATTCCCGCGCCGATGGCCATCGGCAGGAAGGCCGCGTTGATGCCGTGACGGTTCGGAAGCCCGAAGGAGATGTTCGACGCCCCGCAGGTCGTATTCACGCCCAACTCGTCGCGCAGACGACGGACCAGCGTGAAGACCTGCCGCCCCGCCGTCGACATCGCGCCGATCGGCATGACCAGCGGGTCGACCACGATGTCATGCGCGGGGATGCCGTAATCCGCGGCCCGCTCGACGATCTTCTTGGCGACGGCGAAACGAACCTCCGGGTCCTCGCTGATCCCGGTATCGTCGTTCGAGATCGCCACGACCGGCACGTTGTACTTCTTCACCAGCGGCAGGACGAGCTCCAGCCGTTCCTCCTCCCCGGTGACGGAGTTCAGGAGCGGCCGCCCCTGCGCCTTTTCCAGCCCCGTCTCCAGTGCGCCGGGCACAGAGGAATCGATGCACAGCGGCACGTCCACCAGTGCCTGAACCGTATCGATAAGCTGGCCCATCAGGGTCGGCTCGACGAAGTTGTTGTCGGCGTAGCGCGGATCCTCGGCCATCTTGTTGGTGAAGACGGCGCCGGAATTGATGTCCAGAACCATCGCCCCGCAGGCCACCTGTTCGATCGCGTCCTTCTCCACGGTCGAGAAGTCGCCGCTCTCCAGCTCCGCAGCCAGCTTCTTGCGCCCGGTCGGGTTGATGCGCTCGCCGATCACGCAGAACGGCTCGTCAAAGCCGATCGTGACGGTCTTTGTCTTGGATTCCAGTACCGTGCGGGTCATTCTTTGTCCTTGCTATGCGCCGAGAGCCACGCTGCGGAGGTCTTGATCCCGCCCAGCGGGAAGACGTGAACGGCCTCGATGTTGAATTCCGGATGTGCCGCCTTGTGGCGGGCAAGATGGCCGACGAACTCCGTCGGCTCGTAGGGCAGCAGCAGCTTGGTGACGTCGGTGGCGCGCTTCTGCAAGACCCGCAGCGACGGTCCCACCCCGCAGGCGATGGCGAACTTGATCAGCGTCTGAAGCTTGGCCGGACCCGCCACGCCGATATGGATCGGCAGGTCGATCCCGGCCTCGCGCAGCGCATCGGCCCATTCGATAACCGGTCCGGCTTCGAAGCAGAACTGCGTGGCGATGGCCATTTCCGCATCCGCCCGCTCCGAAAATTTCTGCTTCCATTCAAGCGCGTCCGAGACGTTCTTCATGCTGCCGTCAAGGTCGATGTCGCGGTTGCCCTCGGGATGGCCGGCCACGTGCAGCCGCGTGAACCCGTCGAAGGCGCCCGAGCCGAGAAGCTGCATCGAGTCGTGGAACTCTCCGGCCGGCTCGCTCACGCCGCCGGCAAGGATCAGCCCCTGCCGCACATCCGCCTCGCCACGATAGCGCGCGACCCAATCGTCGAGGGTGGCGCGATCGGCGATCAGGCGCGCGGGGAAATGGGGCATCGGCTCCATCCCCTCGGCGCGTAGCCGCGCGGCGGTGGCGACCATGTCGGCGATGTCCGTGCCCTCGATATGGGCGATGTAGACCCGCGTGCCGGCCGGCAGGAGGCTGCGGAAATCCTCCACCTTCTCGGCCGTGCGGGGCATGACCTCGATGGAATGTCCCTGCAGGAAATCCGCCACCGCGGCGTCTTTGGGGGCGCGGGCGGGGCTGCTGCGAAATCCGAGAAGCGCCATCAGGAAACGCCCTCCCGTCCGCCGGCCCGGGCCACGTCGCGCAACCGTTCCATCGGCCAAGCCGCCTCGATCTCGGCGGCGCGGGCCTCGGCGGCGGTGCGGTCGTCGCCCGCGACCTCGCCTTCGGCCACCTTACGCCAATCGGCCAGATAGTCATCCGTCTCGGCCGCGCCGGCGGCCATGGCGGCACGGTCGATGGCCTGCTCGAACCGTTCCGGCAGCGGAATCTTGGCGCCTCGGCGCCCCGTTCCCGCGATGACCTGCGCGGGGATGTCCCGCCAGTAGACGACTGTGATCTGCGCCATGACACCTCTCCGAACCTGATGGCCTTGATAGGCGCCCGTCGCCCGTCGCCGCGTCCGGTTCCGACTTCGCGCCGCCCGATGACGACATGGCCACGGATATGCGCTTCGCCCGGCGCGCGCGACCCCGTGCCGCTATCGGATCCTTCAAGATGGTCATGAGGGCGCTTGTGCGAATCCGGATCGTGAACATATGATGATACCAACCAGACAAGCGGAGGCGGCGATGCCACCGGACGACCCGGCCAACCGGCGCGGGCCCGACGTCGGCGCGCTTCGCGTCGCCGGGCCCGGCGTTCCGGTGCTGCCGAATATCGAGGCGAAGGCCCGATCCACGGATCGCCCCGATCCGGCGGAGCTTTATGCCGCGCTCGATCTCGGGACTAATTCGTGCCGGATGCTGATCGCGCAGCCCAAGGGCAGCCAGCTTCACGTCATCGACAGCTTTTCCAAGTCGGTGCAACTCGGCAACGGCCTCGAATCCTCGGGTCGGCTCAGCCGCGCGTCGATGGCCCGCACCATCGGCGCGCTCAAGATCTGCCGCCGCAAGCTGGAGACCCACGACGTCCGGCGCATGCGCCTCGTGGCGACCGAGGCCTGCCGGCGCGCCTCCAACGCCGCCGAATTCATCGCCCTCGTCTCCCGCGAGACGCAGCTTCCGCTCGAGATCATCCAGCCCGAGGAGGAGGCGCGCCTTGCCGTCGTGTCCTGCGCGCCCCTCGTCTCGGCCAAGACCGAGCAGCTTCTGGTCGTCGATATCGGCGGCGGCTCGACGGAGCTTGTGTGGATCGACCTGACCCGTGTGCCGCGCCACGATCGCGCTCGCGCGATCATGCGGCTTCACGCCGGGTTCCATGCCGGCGCCGGAGATCCGTTCCCGCGCGCCAAGGTGGTGGACTGGATCTCGATCCCCCTCGGCGTCGCCACGCTCAAGGACCAGTTCCGCGACGTGGCCGACGATTCCGCACGTTTCGCGCTCATGTCGTGGCATTTTGAGGAATGTCTGGCGGAGTTCTCGCCCTATGCCGACGCCGAAGGTGCGGTGGATCCCGGCTTCCAGATCATCGGCACCTCGGGCACCGTCACGACGGTGGCGGCGACGCATCTCAACCTGCGCCGTTACGACCGCAACAAGGTCGACGGGCTGCGCATGACCACCGCGCAGATCGACCGGGTGATCCGCGGATATCTTGCCATGGGGCCCGAGGGGCGGCGCGGCGATCCGCGCATCGGGCGCGACCGGCATTCGCTCATCATGTCGGGTGCCGCGATCCTGCAGGCGCTGCTGCGTGTATGGCCGACCGATCGGCTGTCGGTGGCTGACCGGGGCCTGCGCGAGGGGCTGCTTTACGCGCAGATGTCGGCGGATGGGGTTCTGGACGACGGGCCGTTTTAGGTTACTTCAAAAAATACATGCGAAATATCATGGCCTTGTGGCAATTACCCATGGGTAATTGCGTAGGTGGTCGCGTCACGGGCCGAATGGTTGCGGCCGGTATCGTTCGGAGATGCTGGCCTTCGCCGCAACGATCTCCTATCTGCCGAACATGACAAAGCCCCCGAAGAATACGTCCGGCCGCGGCCGGCGCGACCTCACCGTGAAGGTCAAGACCGCGCGTGGGCGCAAGCTGTCCTCGAAGCTCTGGCTGGAGCGGCAGCTCAACGACCCCTACGTGCAGCGCGCGCGGGCCGAGGGGTACCGCGGCCGGGCGGCCTACAAGATCATGGAACTGGACGACAAATACCACTTCCTCGTCCCGGGCGCGCGTGTCGTTGACCTTGGTTGTGCGCCGGGTGGTTGGCTTCAGATCGCCGCACCCCGCGTCAACGCCGACGGATCGCGCTCGGGCAAGCCGCAGGGGCGTCTCATCGGCCTCGACCTGCAGGAGGTCGACGCCGTGCCGGGGGCCGAGATTCACGTCCTTGATTTCCTGTCCGAAGGCGCCGATGACCGGGTCAAGGAATGGCTCGGCGGACCGGCGGATGTCGTGATGTCCGACATGGCCGCCTCGTCTTCGGGGCACAAACAGACCGATCACCTGCGGATCATCTCGCTTTGCGAAGCTGCGGCCGAACTGGCCTTCGACGTTCTGGCCGAAGGCGGTACCTTCGTGGCCAAGGTCCTCGCCGGCGGGGCCGAGGGTGAGCTGCAGAAGCTTCTCAAGCAGCGGTTTGACAAGGTTTCCAACGTCAAACCAGGGGCAAGTCGGTCGGATTCCTCCGAGAAGTTCGTCGTCGCGCAGGGCTACCGCCGTCCGCGCGACGACTGATCCGGGCTCCGGCTCAACCCTCGTTCTTCTTCTCTCCACCATCCACGGACGATTCGTTGCCCCGGATCCGCTTGTCGCGCTGTTCGTCGGTGGCGAAATCATCGGCGCCGACGGCGGGCTTGTCGTATTTCGTACGACCGCCCTCCGGCTTCTTATCGGCCGCGCTTTCGCCGTAGGTGTTTTCTTTCGGGCGGCCCGGCTTGTGCGGGCTGGGCTTCATGGGCTGCTGCCCGTCATCGTTGTCCTTGACCATATTGTTCTCCTCTTTCCATTACCGAAACGCATCCGGGGCGCACGAGGTCCAGCGACGGTTTGCCCCGCCCGCCGCGTCGCGCTACGCCCGGAACATAACGAACGGAGGCGCATCATGGCGACGATCGAGCGGAACGGAAACGTGCTGGCCCATCACGTCACGCCGGGCGAGGGACCGGGTGTGGTGTTCCTCGGCGGGTTCAAGTCGGACATGAACGGAACCAAGGCCCTCGCGCTGGAGGATTGGGCGCGGCGGAACGGGCGCGCGTTCCTGCGGCTCGACTATTCCGGCCATGGCGCATCTGGCGGCACGTTCGCGGCGGGCGCCATCGGCGACTGGTACGAAGACGCGCTGGCCGTGATCGAGGCGGTGACCGCGGGGCCGCAGGTAATCGTCGGCTCCTCCATGGGCGGCTGGATCGCGCTTCTGATCGCGCGGCACCACCCGGCGCGTGTCGCGGGCCTCGTCACCATCGCGGCCGCGCCGGATTTCACGGAGGACGGCTACTGGGCCGGCTTCTCGGAGGATCAGCGCGCGCGGCTTCTGGCGGAGGGGCAGCTTTCGGTGCCGTCGGATTACGGCGATCCCTACGTCATCACCCGACGCCTGATCGAGGAGGGGCGCGACAGGCTGCTGCTGCGCGGGCCGCTGCACCTGCCGTTCCCGGTGCGGATGCTGCAGGGGACAGCGGATGACGCGGTGCCGGTGGCGACCGCAATGCGGCTGCTGGAGCATGCGGAGGGGCCGGACATGCGGCTGACCCTCGTCAAGGGCGCCGACCACCGCTTCTCCGCGCCCGATGAACTCGCGCTGATCGAGCGCAGCGTCGAGGACGTGCTCGCTCGCCTCGGGGAGGGGCAGACGAAGTGACTTGGGCCGGTCCCGGGTGCCGCGCCTCTAGCCGGCCAGGCGGGTGGCGAGGTTTCCCCAAGGCACGATGAAGATCAGGACCGAGACGGCCGCGATGTAGGCAACCCAGCCGAGCAGCAGGAGCCGCCCGTCCTGAAACAGAAGGCCGAGCCCGAAGATCGCGATGGTTGCCATCGGGATCGTGGAAGCAAAGGGCACAAGTTCCAGCGGGGGCACGGTGAAGCACAAGGTGATGATCGCGATGGCGACCAGCCTGTGTGCGGGCGGATGCATCATCGCGTGGATATGCGCGCCGAGATATTTGTCGGCCCAACGCGCCACGGGGCGCAGCTTTTCGGCCGAGGCGATGACCCGTTCGCAAGACACGTTGCGGCGGTCGAGAAAGCCCGGAAGCCACAGGTGATCGCGGCCGACGGCGATCTGCGCCGCCAGGATCGCGATGATGAGCGCGAGAGTCGTCGGCAGGCCGGGAATGCCGCCGATCGGCGTGATTTCCAGCATGGCGGGCAGGGCGATCAGAGCGCCTACGGACCGCTTGCCGAGCGCCTCGGTGACGTCACCGACGCTTGGGCGTGTATGATCGTGTGCGACGGCTTCAAGATCATCCACCATTTCTGTCGCCTGCGGCATCGGCACTTTCCTCCTGTTCGGCGTCAGGAACGTCCCGTACCTGCATCCGGTTTCCGGATCGACCCTCGACATAAACCGCAATGCGTCCCTGCATCGATTGTGCGGGCACGGGCATCTGAGGTCAGTGACGGCCGTTCGGGAAGGATGTGCGGCGTGTCGAGACCGCTATTGGCGCGTGACCGATTGCTGGTTCCGCGCCGCGCGTACGACGATGGTGGTTGCACCGCCCAGGTCCTGCATCGAAACGAATCCTCCGGCCAGAACCTCGCGCGAGGGTTGGGTGCCCGACGGCTTGGGCGTCACGGGCGGCGCGATCTGGAAATCCATGATCAGCGTTCCGGGCCCGGCCTCGACGGGGACGAGTGTGGCATCCCAGTATCCTTGCGTCGGCGGCAGGCCCGTCGCGGTGACGATCACGCCGCCGGGCGTCGGCGCCGCCGTCAGCGACACGATCTGATCGATCAGAGGCGCCTGCGCCACGGTTTCCTGCCGCGCTGCGTCCCGCGCTTCGCCGCCGCCGCAGCCCGCCAGAAACCCGGCGGCGATCAGGGTCGCGATCCGTCCCGTATGGCCCATGATGTCCCTCGTCCTGTCCCCGCATCCGGGCTAGCCGATCGCGGGCGCGTATGGAAGCGGGGTGGATCTCGCCCCGGGGGCGGCTTACCTCCCAAGCAGTTCAGAAGGAGGGAATACATGGCTCAGGAACGGTTCGAGGAGCTTGTCGAGACCTTCGCCTTCCTCGACGATTGGGAGGACCGCTACCGGCACGTCATCGATATGGGGCGCGCGTTTCCGCCGCTCGACGACGCGTTGAAGGTGCCGGCCACGAAGGTCGAGGGCTGCGCCAGTCAGGTCTGGCTGCATCCGAGGGTTGCGGAGGGGCAGTTCGACTTTGCCGGCGAGAGCGATGCGATGATCGTCCGGGGCCTGATCGCGGTGCTGCACGACCTTTACGGCGGCTTGCCGGTGGGCGAGGTGCCGCAGGTGGATGCGGCGGCCGAGTTGGGGCGGCTGGGTCTGGACGAACATCTGTCGTCGCAGCGGTCGAACGGATTGCGCGCGATGGTCAAACGCATCCGCGAAGTCGCGGCGGCGGAGGCCGAGAGGACATAAAAAAAGCCGGGCACATGGCCCGGCCTAGTCCAACAGGGAGGTGAAGGTCGGCTATGCCGTCCTTCGATTGCCCAGTTATTGCGCGACCTGCCCGCCCGCAAGGCAAAGAATGAACCGATCGGTGCAATCCCGCCATGCGTTGCAGGCATGCCTCAGGCGACGCCCTTTTCCTGCCGCGCCTTTCGGTAGGAGACGACCTCTTCGATGACAAAGTCGCGGAACGCCTCGACCCGGCGGGAGCCGCGCAACTCCTCCGGGAAAGCGAGGAAGACCGGGACCTCGTTCGATTCCACGCTGGGCAGAACGCGCACGAGTTCGGGGAAATCCTCGCTCAGGTAGTCGGGAAGAACACCGATGCCGAGATCGCTCAGAACGCCCTGCAGAACGCCGAAATAGTTGTTCACCGTCAGAAGCCGGCTGATGTCGTAGGTCATCAATTCCCGCAGCAGCATCGCGCCCGCGCTGACCTGCGTGGAATCGAGCCGCTGGCAGATCAGGCGATGGGCCGACAGGTCGTGCAGGCTCTTTGGCGTGCCGCTGGCCTTGAGGTAGGCGGGAGAGGCGAAGAGCTGCATCCGGATTTCCATCAGCCGCTTGCGCACGAGGTCGGCCTGGCTCGGCTCCTTCATGCGGATGGCGACGTCGGCCTCGCGCATGGGCAGGTCGAGCACCCGCTCCTCCAGCATCACGTCGAGGTTCAGATCGGGGTAGCGGGCATAGAGCTTGGGCAGGCGCGGCGCCAGCCAGATCGAGCCGAACCCGATCGTCGTCGTCACCCGCAGGTTGCCGAACACTTCCTCCTCGCTGTCGCGGATGCGCGCACTTGCCGCATCCAGCCGCTTGTTCATCGCCTGCGCCGCGTCGAACAGAAGCTCGCCCTGTTCGGTCAGGATCAGGCCGCGCGCGTGGCGGTGAAAGAGCGTCGTGCTCAGGTTTTCCTCGAGCGCGCGAATCTGGCGGCTGACGGCGGATTGCGACAGGTGCAGCACCTCGCCCGCATGGGTCAGCGACCCGGCCGAGGCGACGGCGTGGAAAATTCTCAGCTTGTCCCAATCCATGCTAACCTCCGGGCAAAGGCGGCACCCCTGCCACAGGCCTTACGATAACGTAAGATGCAAGTGGGAACAAAAGCCGCTTGGTGGGTCAGCATTTGTGACCTATATTCGTTTCCGGGAGGATGCATCATGCGCCACGACGTTTCTCTGAACGACCGCTACGACATCGAAAAGGAGCAGGTTCTGCTCAACGGCACGCAGGCGTTGGTGCGCCTGATGCTGTTGCAGAAGGAACGCGACCGGCGGGCGGGGCTGAACACCGCCGGCTACTGCACCGGTTATCGCGGCTCGCCGCTGGGCGGGGTCGACCTGAACATGGCCAAGGCCCGCAAGATTCTGGAAGGCAACGACATTACCTTCCGGCCGGGTCTGAACGAGGATCTCGCCGCGACGGCCCTGTGGGGTTCGCAGCAGGCGGAGCTTCGCGGCGAGGGCACGCATGACGGCGTGTTCGGCCTGTGGTACGGCAAAGGCCCGGGCGTGGACCGGTCCGGCGACGTGATGCGCCACGCCAACATGGCCGGCACGTCCATGCATGGCGGCGTGCTCATGGCGATGGGCGACGACCATACCGGCGAATCCTCGACCACGTGCCACCAGTCGGACTGGGCGCTGATCGACGTGCACATGCCGGTCCTGTCGCCGGCGGGCGTGCAGGAGATCCTGGATTACGGTCTCTATGGCTGGGCGCTGTCGCGCTATGCGGGCGTCTGGGTCGGCCTCAAGACGATGAAGGACACGGTTGAGGTCACGTCGGTCGTCGACGGCCGCCCGGACCGCCTGTCCTTCGTGACACCGGATTATCCGGTCCCCGAAGGCGGCCTGAACATCCGGCTCAACGATCACTGGATCCCGCAGGAGGAGCGGCTGCTCGGTCACAAGCGCTGGGCTGCCGAGGCGTTCAGCCACGCCAACCGCATGGACAAGCGCATTCTGGGCAAGCCGGGCGCCAAGATCGGATTCGTCAGCCACGGCAAGAACTGGCTCGACCTCGTGCATGCGATGAACCTGCTCGGTCTCGACGCGGCGGAATGCGAGCGTCTGGGCATCACCACCTACAAGGTGGGACAGACCTGGCCGATGGACATGAAGGGCCTGCACGACTGGGCCGAGGGGCTCGACCTCATCGTCTGCGTCGAGGAGAAGCGCAAGCTGCTCGAGGTGCAGGTCAAGGAGGCGATCTTCAACGACCGGCAGGGGCGCCGCGTCTATGGCTACGAGGACGGGCAGGGGAACCGCCTGTTCCCGCAGGCCTACGCGCTGGAGCCCACGGACATCGCCGAGAAGCTCGGCCGCATCCTCAAGGAGGAGGGTCGCGGCACCGACCGGATGGAGGCGGGTCTGGCCCGTGTCGCCGAGGCGAAGCGTTCCGATAACGCCCCCGACATCGCCAAGCGCACGCCGTGGTATTGCTCCGGCTGCCCGCACAACATTTCGACCAAGGTGCCCGAGGGGTCGCGTGCCGGCGCGGGCATCGGGTGCCACGTCATGGCGCTGTGGATGGACCGCAACACCGAGGGCTACACCCATATGGGCGCCGAGGGCGTGAACTGGGTGGGCGAGTCGCTGTTCTCCAAGCGCAAGCACGTGTTCCAGAACCTGGGCGAGGGCACCTACAATCATTCCGGCATCCTCGCGATCCGGGCCGCGCTCGCGGCGGGGACGAACATCACCTACAAGATCCTCTACAACGACGCCGTCGCCATGACCGGCGGGCAGCACAACGAGGGCGACCTGCAGCCCGACCAGATCGCGCGCGAGCTTCAGGCGATGGGCGTCAAGACGATCTCCGTCGTCTATGACGAGAAGGAGGACGTGGACCGTGCGAAGTTTCCCTCGGGCCTCGACTGGCACGAGCGTGCGGACATGCCCGAGGTGCAGCGCAAGATGACCGAGGCCGACGGCGTGTCCGTCATCCTCTACATCCAGACCTGCGCCGCCGAGAAGCGCCGCCGCCGCAAGCGGGGCCTGTTCCCCGATCCGGACCGGCGGATCTTCATCAACACCGACGTCTGCGAGGGTTGCGGCGATTGCGGCGTGCAGTCGAACTGCGTTTCGCTCGTTCCGGTGGAGACGGCCTTCGGCACCAAGCGCGCGGTGGACCAGTCCACCTGCAACAAGGACTATTCCTGCGTGAACGGGTTCTGTCCGTCCTTCGTCTCGGTCGAGGGTGGCAAGCTGAAGAAGCAGGCGACGGCGGAGGTCCAGATCGGCGACTTGCCGGAACCGGCCCTGCCGACGATGGATGGCACGTGGAACACCGTGATCACCGGCGTCGGCGGCACGGGCGTCGTCACCATCGGAGCCGTCATGGCCATGGCCGCGCATCTCGATGGCAAGGGCGCGGGCGTCATGGAGATGGCGGGTCTGGCGCAGAAGGGCGGCGCCGTCGCGCTGCATTGCCGTCTGGCGGAGCGGCCGGAGGACATCTCCGCCATCCGTGTGGCGCTGGGCGAGGCGGATGCATTGATCGGCGGAGACCTCGTGGTGTCGGCGGACAACAAGACGCTGGCGCTGACCTCGACGGGGCGGACCGGCGCGGTCGTCAACAGCCACGAGATCGTCACCGGGGACTTCACCGGCAACGCCGATTTCAAGCTGCCGGCCGACCGTCTTGGCGTGTCGCTCCAGGCGCGGCTGCGGGAGCGGCTGACGCTGTTCGATGCGTCGGCTTTGGCCGAGAAGCTGCTGGGCGACACGATCTTCTCGAACATGATGATCATGGGCGCGGCCTGGCAGAAGGGCCTGATCCCGTTGAGCCGCGAGGCCATCCTGAAGGCGGTGGAGCTTAACGGTGCCGCGGTCGAGAAGAACCAGCGGGCGTTCGAACTGGGGCGCTGGGCGATGGAGCGTCCCGAGGCGGCGGCAAAACTGCTCGATGACACGGTGGTCAAGCTGCCCGAGACGCTCGATGCAAAGATTGCCGCGCGGGTCGAGCACCTGACGGCCTATCAGTCGAAGCGCTATGCCGAGCGTTATACCCGGATGCTGGACGGCATTGCCGATCCGGCCGTTCGCGAAGCGGCGGCGAAGGGTTATCACAAGCTTCTCGGCTACAAGGACGAGTACGAGACGGCCCGGCTTCTGATGGCGACGCGCGACAAGGCGCGGGAGGCGTTCGACGGCGATCTCAAGCTGACCTACCACCTTGCGCCGCCGGTCATCGCCAAGCCAGGCGCCGACGGCCGTCCGAAAAAGCGGGCCTTCGGTCAGTGGATCGAGCGGATGTATCCCCTTCTCGCTCGTGGCAAGAAACTGCGCGGGACGGCGTTTGACCCGTTCGGCCGCACGGCGGAGCGCAGGATGGAGCGCGCGCTGATCGCGCAATACGAGACCGACATGGCCGAAGTGCTGCCGAAGCTCGACGATGCGACCCGCGACGCGGTGGTCGCGCTGGCCGAGTTGCCGACGCAGATCCGGGGCTTCGGTCCGGTGAAGGAGGCCAACGAGCGCAAGACTGCGAAGCGCCGCGAGGAGCTTTTGTCGGTCATCCGCAACGGTGGTGCGGGAATGGCGCGCGCGGCCGAGTAAGTCCGGGGCGGGCGCGCGGCGCCCGCCTCAGCCCGTCCGGATGGTGAAGGCGTGCCCTTCGGCACCGACGAATTCGTGCCCCGCCTCGGCACAGAAATGCGGCACATCGACATGCGCCGCCGGATCATCGGCCAGCAGCCGCACCGTCGATCCGCGGGCAAGGCCCTTGATCCGCTTGCGAAGCCGCAGGACCGGCAGGGGGCAGAGCAGCCCGAGCGCATCGATCTCGAGATCCGGCATGGCTCCTCCTTATCTTCGCCGTGCGCATCTGGCATCGTGGCCGCGACCGACACAACCCCGCCACGGATCCCATGCCCGAAATCCGGCGTCGCCACGTCCTCTACATCCCGGGCTACGACCCGTTTCCCCCGCGCCGCTACCGCGAGTTGTACCGCAGGGAGAGCGCCGCGCAGGCGGCGATCTCGGGCTATACGATTGCGCAGGAAAAGGGCCGCCCGGCCTTCGGCTGGACGGTCGCGGCCCGGATCGAGGGGGCGGAGGTGCACAGCGACGTCGAGGTGCTGGTCTGGTCGGATATCGTGTCGGAGAGCATGTCCGGCTCCATCCCCGCGACCTATGCGCAGCTTGTGCGCACGCTGTGGATTTACCTCCGCTCGGGCGCGTTGTTCCGGCTGATGCGCCTGCGCAAGGGGCCGGTGATCGCGGCGTTCTATCCGACCGTGCTGCTGATCGCCCAGCTTGCGGCGGCGCTCGCGCTGGTGGTTCTTGGGGCGTGGCTCGGCTCGGGGATGGTCGTCCTCGGGTGGCTTTTTGGGGGGGCGCTGGGGGCGGTTGCGGGCTGGGGGCTGCTGCTTTGGTTCCGGGCGCGGGACAACCGGCTCTTCGCATACTACCTGATGCACGACTTCGCCTTCACCGCCCGCGGGCGCGGTGCCTATGCCGTCGAACTTGAGGCAAGGCTGGCATCATTCGGCGGCCGGATCGCGAAGGCGGCTTCGGGCGGCGCGGATGAGGTGCTGGTCGTTGGTCATTCGACCGGCGCACATATGGCGGTTTCGGCGCTGGCCGACTTGATACGGGATGGGCGGCTGCCGCCGGGGCGGGTGTCGCTCCTGACACTGGGCCATGTCGTGCCGATGGTGAGTTTCCTGCCGGAGGCGGGGCGGCTTCGTTCGGATCTTCACCTCATGGGGGGGCAGGATGATGTGTTCTGGCTCGACGTGACCGCGCCGGGGGATGGCTGCGCCTTCGCGCTGTGCGATCCGGTCGCCGTCTCGGGCGTGGCGCCGGCGCGGCAGACGGGGCCGCTGGTCCTGTCTGCGGCGTTTACGCAGACGCTGAGCCCCGGACGCTGGCGCGCACTGCGGCATCGCTTCTTCCGGCTGCATTTTCAATATCTGTGTGCCTTTGACCGCCCGGGCGCTTACGACTATTTCCGCATCACTGCAGGGCCGAAGACTCTCGCCGAACGCTTCGCCGGTCTCCGGGCCAGCCCGTCGCGCCTGACGGAACCGGTCAACCGGCACACGGACCGGACCGCGTGAGCCCGCCAAAACCTGCGTCGCGTCCCAGTCGTGTGGGGCTCTGGGCCTATGCCCGGCTGTTCCGGCAAGACATCCTGAGCGCGCAGCCGCAGCGTCTCTACCGCGCGTGGATGGCCGAATTCAGGACGCCGTTCTTTCGAAGCTACATGATGAACGATCCGCAACTGGTTGATTTGGTTCTGCGAAAGCGTCCTGACGATTTCCCGAAATCCCGGCGGGTGCGGGAGGGGCTTTCTCCGCTTCTGGGGCGCTCGGTCTTCGTTACCAACGGGGCCGAATGGAAGCGGCAGCGGCGCATCATCGACCCCGCCTTCGGGGGCGGGCGATTGCGCGAGGCGTTTCCGGCGATGCGCGATGCGGCCGAGGCGATGGTCGCGCGCCTGTCCGATGGCCCATGCGAGGGATAGAGCAACCTGCGGTCTGGAAATTCTGCTGAGAGCGGGTCATGCATTCTGGCATTCCCATTTGATGTAGGCCTTGGTCTCGGAGGCCCATTTCTCGTCGATCTCTACGAGGACGGCGCTGACCAGTCGCAGCAGAGCGTCGTCGCTGGGAAAGACCCTGACCTTTACGGTGCGCCGCTTGAGCTCCTGCTGGACGGATCGCTCCATCGGGTTTGAAGTGCGCAGCCGGCGGCGATGGTGCTCGGGCAGCGTGAAGACCGCGAGCCCCTCGGGCGCGTTTTCCTCCAGCCATGCGGCCAGCTTCGGCGCAGAGGTGCGATAGCTGGCGACGATCTCTGCCAAGGCCGTTTCTGCCTTGGCGAGCGTGCTGGCATTCCACACGGTGCGCAGCTCAGCTCCGATGCGCTTGCGGCTCTCGACGTTCGGAGCGTGATGAATGGCGTTGCGCGCGAGATGGAACTGGCAGCG
>NZ_CYPR01000111.1 GCF_001408515.1 Jannaschia seosinensis
CGAGAACCACATCAAGGCGTGGAAGGCCCACCTCGCATCAGACCGGACGTCGTGCTCGAAAGCCAACGCCAATCAGATGCGTCTGATGCTGCACGGCTGCGCCTACTGGGTCTGGTGGAAGCTTCGCGCGGCTTGCCCAAAACGTTCACCATGGCGCCGCGCCCAGTTCGACACGCTGCGGCTGCATCTCGTCAAACTGGCCGCCACCATCGTCGAAAAGAAGACCCGGATCATCATGACCCTGCCGGCTTCGTGTCCCCGAAAGGGACTTCTCCTCCTTCTCTTCGACGCCCTCGCCCCCCCGAAAACAGCCTGACGCAAGCGCCCCGACAAACCCAGAAACATCAACCCGTATCGCCCAAGACCCAAGTCACCGGCCGGCATGCCAACCGGACGCAAACACCGGGTGCGCGCAAGAAAACCGAGACCGGGGAAACCATCCCACGGAGCACAAGTCCGCAGCTTCATGAATTATGCGGGCTAAGGCGCTCTAAAGCAGAGTGTAGAATGTCCCGATCGCCATGCATTATCCCAATGGCGTCACCAGCTGATCATCGTGAAAGAGCCGAAAAATTCAGCTTCCGGCGGTCCAACGTTGGGGAGCAGCGCGACCTATGACGCAACCTATGTGTCGCTCGTCTATGTCTACCTGATATCGGGGCTCGCCCTGGCATTTGGCCTGCTGCTTCTGCGGCGGTATCACCGCGACCTGCTGGAGCGCTGAGCCTTCGGTTGAGGCGCCGCGCGGCGGGTGCTAACGCAGGTTCGATCTGCACCGAAGAGTCCCGGCAATGCCATCGAACCTCCTTTACAAGTTGGCCAGCGCTGCCGCCTTTCTGATGCCGCGCCCCACGCGCGACCTCTATGCCTGGCGCATCCGGCGCAGCGGCACTTTCGACCGCGAATATTACGGCAGGATTTCCCACGGCATAAATCCGCTCTACCGGGCCTTTCCGATCCGGCATTACACCCGCTTCGGGGAGTCGCTCGGCTGGCAGCCGAACGAGACCTTCTCCCCGTCGGCCTACCTGCGCCTCAATCCCGATCTGCGCGACCGCGAGATCCGGCCGTTCGAGCATTACCTCCGCCACGGCCAGGCCGAGAACCGCGTCTTCCGCGAGTTGCTGGACGGTGGGCTCGCAGGCGACGCCGCGGCGACGGAAGTGGTCGATTTGCGCGCCCTCGCGGCGCGGGGCCGTCCCGGGCGGTCGCGCTTCGCAGTGGTGATCCATCTTTACTATCTCGACATCTGGGACGAGTTCGAGACCGTGCTGTCCGAAGCAGGGATCGAGTTCGACCTCTTCGTCACGATCACCCATTTCGCAGAAGGGTCCGTAGAATTGCGCGACCGGATCCGCGCGGCACATCCCGAGGCGGTCGTGGTCCTGATGCCCAATCACGGGCGCGACATCTTCCCGTTCGTCCATCTCGTCGGCGCAGGCCTGCTGTCGGGGTACGAGGCGGTCTGCAAGATCCATTCCAAGCGCTCACCGCACCGCGTCGATGGCGATGCATGGCGCAACCATCTCGTCACGGGCCTTCTGCCGGCGGTCGGCACGCCCGACCTGCTGGAGGCGTTCCTTGACGATCCATCCGCCAGCCTCTGGGTCGCGGACGGCCAGCACTACCGGGAGACCCAGTGGTGGGGCTCGAACCTCGTGACGACCGACCACATGCTGCGCCGGATCGAGATCGCGGCCGACCCGGAGCGGCTCTCCTTTCCGGCAGGGTCGATGTACTGGCTCAAACCTGCCCTGGTCGACATGATCCGCGGCCTGCAACTGACCGAGACCGACTTCGAGCCGGAGCGACGTCAGGTCGACGGCACCACGGCCCACGCGTTCGAACGCGCACTCGGCTACATGGCCGAGGATGGCGGGCGGCGCATCGTGCAGACCTCGCAGCTCGAATTCACCCCGGACCCGCCGGTGCGCCGCGCGCCGTCCTTCGTCTCGGCTTTCTACCTGCCGCAATTCCACCGCACGCCCGAAAATGACGCGTGGTGGGGTCGCGGTTTCACCGAATGGACCGCCGCGTCCGCAGCCACCCGCAACTTCGCCTGCCACGCACAGCCGCAACTGCCCGGCGCGCTCGGCTTCTACGACCTGACGCGGCCCGAGGTCATGGGCGAGCAGGCCGCGATGGCTCGCGCCGCCGGGATCGACGCGTTCTGCACCTATTTCTACTGGTTCGACGGGCGCCGGATCCTCGAGGCGCCGATCGACAACCTGATGGACCGGCCCGAGATCGAGTTTCCCTTTTACCTGTGCTGGGCGAACGAAAGCTGGCGGCGCAACTGGGACGGCCAATCCGGGGAGGTGCTGCTCGAACAGGGTTACCGCGAGGGCTTCGAGAGCGCGCTGGCCCGCGACACGGCGCGCTACATGCGCGATCCGCGCTATGCCCGGCCGGACGGCGCCCGCCCGCGCTTCGTCATCTACCGCCCGACCGACATGCCCGATCCGACGGCCAGTGTCGCGCGCCTGCGCGCCGCGTGGCAGGAGGAAGGGGTGGGCGAGGTCGAACTCGGGGCGGTCCTCTTTCACGTCCGGGGCGAGGCCGAGATCGCCGACGATCTGTTCGATTTCCATATCGAGATGCCGCCGCATGACCTCGTTAGCGGGGCCGACTACATCGTCGGCGGCCCGACGCCGCCGCCCCGCGATTTCGGCCTGATGCCGGGCTTTCGCGGCTTGATCTATGATTACCGCCGCGTGGCCGAAAACGCGCTGTCGCCGGAATACGCAGCCCGACTGCCGGCGAACACGATCGCCGGGATCATGCCGTCCTGGGACAACACCGCCCGCCGCGGCCCATCCGCCCATATCGCCTGGGGCGCCAACCCGATGACCTTCGAGCGCTGGCTGGAGCGGCTCTGCGCGGAGCGGCTGGATCAGTCCTATCGCGGCGAAATCATCGTGAATGCCTGGAACGAATGGGCCGAGAAGGCGATGCTCGAGCCGTCACGCCAATACGGCGACGCGATGCTGCGGGTTCTCGAACGTCACTCCGGCGCCAAGGCACCCGGTCTCGCCAGCCAGACACAATAGGAACCTTAATTTTGTCT
>NZ_CYPR01000112.1 GCF_001408515.1 Jannaschia seosinensis
TAGGCTCCCCGCATGACCAAGCGCAGCCCCTTCAAATACTTCAAGACCAGCTCCGAGATCATCCGNCTGGCGGTGATGATGTATGTCCGCTTCCCGCTGTCGCTGCGGAACGTCGAAGATCTGCTCCATGAGCGCGGCGTCGACGTCAGCCACGAGACGGTGCGCTTCTGGTGGCACCGCTTCGGCCCGATGTTCGCCGGTGAGATCCGCAAGCGACGCATCGAGGGCCTGAAATCGAGCCGCTGGCGCTGGCACCTCGACGAGATGTTCGTGAAGATCAACGGCGAGCAGCACTACCTCTGGCGGGCGGTCGATCATGAGGGCGAAGTGCTGGAAAGCTTCGTCACGAAGACGCGGGACAAGAAGGCTGCGCTGAAATTCCTCAAAAAAGCAATGAAGAAGCACGGCCGAGCGGAGACCCTCGTGACGGACAAGCTTCGCTCCTACGGTGCGGCTCTGAAGGACCTCGGCATGGCGGACCGGCAGGAGACCGGTCGGTGGCTGAACAACCGCGCGGAGAATTCGCACCTGCCGTTCCGACGACGCGAGAGGGCCATGCAGCGCTTCCGGCGGATGCGAAGTCTGCAGAAGTTCGCCGCCGTCCACGCCTCTGTCTCGAACCACTTCAACCAGGAACGCAGCCTCTCCAGCCGAGACATCTTCAAGACCAACCGCACTGCCGCTCTCGCCGAGTGGCGCGGTCTTTGCGCAGGATAACAGTCAGGCCCCCTGCCCTTCCTGAGACTGGTTCGAATTAGTCTGATGCAGGCTGCTGAAAAAGTCTTGAGTGCCCATCTTCGACTCCTACGATGACACATCATATCGGTTTTGGAAGCGCCTGCGCACAATATCTTGTCATCCCTTCGAGACGGCTGATGCAGTTCGTCGAGGTCCATTTCCTTTTTCAGCAGCCTGGATGGTGTGGACGGCTCCACCCCGACGGCATCGCATTGTGCCATGCTGGCGCTGTGTGACAGCCAACAAAGGAAGGAACCGACCACATGGAGATTACAACACTTGGGATCGACCTGGCCAAGTCCGTCTTTCAGCTTCACGGGGTTGATGACCGCGGCACCGTTGTCCTGCAGAAGAAGTTGCGCCGCGGGGCGGTGCTCGACTTTCTCGGCAAGCTGGAACCCTGCCTGATCGGGATGGAGGCCTGTGCGAGCTCCCACTACTGGGCCCGGGAGATCGCGGCCCTCGGCCATGACGTGCGGCTGATCCCGCCCGCCTATGTGAAGCCCTACGTGAAGCGGCAAAAGAATGATGCTGCCGACGCCGAAGCGATCTGCGAGGCGGTGACACGACCGAACATGCGCTTTGTTCCTGTGAAGACCCACGATCAGCAGGCGGTCCTGATGCTGCACCGGTCGCGCGACCTGCTGATGCGGCAGCGCACGATGATCCTGAATGCAATCCGGGCACATCTGGCGGAGTTCGGGACGATCACCGCGCAGGGACCACGGAAGGTTGTCGAGCTCGTCCGGCGCCTGAGCGACCCCGACGACGGGCTGGACCTGCCGGCGCTCGCCCGGTCGGCGCTTCTGTCGCTGGCCGCGCAGCTCGAGACCCTGGCCGAGGAGATCGTCAAGATCGAACGCCAGCTCATGGCGTGGCACCGGCAGAACCAAGCAAGCCAGCGGCTCGAGACGATCCCTGGTGTGGGCATCCTCACCGCGACTGCGATTGCGGCCAGCGTGCCCGATCCCACTGTCTTCAAATCGGGTCGGCAGTTCGCGGCCTGGCTTGGGCTCGTTCCACGACAGAACTCGTCTGGCGGCAAGGATCGGCTCGGACGGGTCTCGAAGATGGGCAACGGTTACCTGCGCCGATTGCTGGTCGTCGGCGCCACCTCGGTGACAAGGCGAGCCGGAACGACCGACACCCGAACCGGAGCCTGGGTCAGATCCCTGCTCGAACGCAAACCCACACGGCTCGTGACCGTGGCGATCGCCAACAAGACCGCTCGTACGGCTTGGGCGTTGCTGGCAAAGGAAGAGAATTACAAGGCCGCACCGGCAATTTGAACAACAAAGAGACAGGCGGCGCTCCAAGGGCGCCGCGATGAGATGCAAGGGCAAAAGTGAGTGATGATGATCAAGCAAGACCGCTGCCGGGACATCCCGAGGTACTGTCAGGGCGTCACAGCTCGATGGTCTGATTGGGCCCCGGCAAGCGGACTTCATCAGGGCCAGCGGTCACATGCACCGCGCGCACAGGCCGGACAAATGACCGCAACCTGCTTCGATCCACGTCACTCGACAAAACCCTTGCAAAACCGGAGCCGTCCACAAATGACACCACCGGAGTTTTCGTCCGGCTTCACACAGAGCAAGACAGCGGCCATGTCACCTTGATCGCCAGTCGGCCTGGCGCGGGATTCCGCAGCTTACCGCTTCACGAAGAAATCGTAGGCGGCCAAACCCAAGGTCACGGCGACAACCGCAATCAGGTCGATGCGAGGGACCCAAACGACAAGCACGCCCAAAAAAGCCGCCAGCACGAGAAAAGCCAGAACCGGAAGCGCCAGAGATTTGAACCGACCTTCGGGCGCACGCCCCTTCGGTGCGTTCGTCGCATCTGCCTCGCGCTGTGTCATGCTCATCACGCTTCTCCCTCGCTTGTCCAGCGTTCCAGCCACGCGGCCGTCCGCAGGAGCCGCGCATCGTCACCCAGCCGCCCCATCACTTGCACACCCATGGGCAGCGGTCCCGACGGCCCGTCCGCCTGCAAGAGCGGAAGCGAGATCGCTGGCGATCCCGTGAAAGACGCAAGCGCGTTGAAGATCCCGTCACCCGTCGATTTCAAACTATCCGGCGCCACCCCGGGTGCGGCGGGCATCAGGATGGCGTCGCAGCGCGCGAAGATCGTCTCGAGTCCTGCGCGATATATGCCCATCCAATCGCGCGCCGCCAGATAGTCGCGGGCTGTTACCTGCTTGCCGCGATCGAGCGCGGAACGCAGCGTGTCGGACAGGGCATCAAAGCCCCGTCGATCATAGGGATACAGATATTTCGCCATCTCCGCCATGTTCACGACCTCACGATGCGCGGGCGCGTCCGCGAAGCTGTCGGGAAGGAAAGCCTCGAAACATTGCTCCCCCAAGGCGGCAGCCAATTCCTCCAGTCCGGCACGCATCTCGAAGCTGGCCAACTCCCACCATGGCGGGCGCACCAGCGCGAAGGTCGGCGGAACGGGCGGCGCCGACCGTGCGGCGTCGAGCAGGCGCGGCGCGGCCATGGGCGGACGGTCACCGTCCGGATCGTGGCCTGCCAAGACGTCAGCCAACAAGGCCGCGCCCGCGACATCGCGCGCGAAGGTGCCGACCGTGTCGAGGCTCGGCGACTGAACCAGCGCGCCGCGGAGGGGGATCAGACCGAAAGACGGCTTGTATCCGACGACGCCGACATAGGAGGCTGGCCTCAGGACAGATCCCCCGGTCTGCGTTCCCATAGCCAGCGGCACCATTCCCGCAGCGACCGCCGCGGCAGATCCGGCCGATGATCCGCCCGGCGTTCGGCCGGTGTCGTGCGGGTTGCTGGTCCGGGCGGGGTGCAGGAAGGCGAGTTCCGTCGTCTCCGTCTTGCCCGCGACGAGAGCGCCCGCCCCGCGCAGGAAGGCCACGGCCAGCGCATCGCGCTCGGGCCGGCGGCCGGCATCCAGCGGCGTGCCGTTGGCTGTGGGCATGTCCGCTGTGTCGAAGATGTCCTTGATGCCGACGGGGATGGCGTGCAGCGGGCCGACCGCCCTGCCCGTGCCGCGCAGCCGGTCGAGCATCTGCGCCTGCCGCATCGCATGTTCGGCGTCGAAATGAGCCCAGGCGCCGATCTCTGGCTCCCGCGCGGCAATTCGGGCGGCGAGAGCCCGAGCGATCTCCACCGCTCGGATCGCCCCGGTGGCAAGCCTGTCGCGCAACTCGACCGCCGACAGATCCAGCAACTCGGGCCGCGGCGGGCCCTTGGCGCCCGGCGCCTCGGGAATGGAGGTCATCTCAGTTGCCATAGAAGTAGTTCGGCAGCGCGTAGACCAGCGACGGGAAGTTGTACAACAGGACCATTGCGAGGAAGACCATGCCGAGGAATGGCATGACACCTTTGAAGATCTCCACGAGCCGCACCTCGGGCGGGGCGATGCCTTTGAGGTAATACGCGCTCATCGCCATGGGTGGGGTGAGGAACGACGTCTGCAGGTTCAGTGCCACGAGGATTCCGAAGAACAGCGGATCGACCTCGAAGATGGCGAGGAGCGGCAGGAAGATCGGTACGAAGATGATGATGATCTCAGACCATTCCAGCGGCCATCCCAGCAGGAAGATGATGATCTGCGCCAGGATCAGGAATTGCAGGGGCGTCAAGTCGAGTCCGGTCACGAATTCGGAGATCAGGTGCTCGCCGCCCAGATAGGAGAAGACCGACGAGAAGATGTAGGAGCCGACGAACAGCCAGCACACCATCGCGGTCGTGCGGACTGTGAGATAGACGCTCTCGCGCAAACGTTGGAACGTCAGGGCGCGGTAGGCCACGGCGAGGACCAGCCCGCCCAGTGCCCCGATCGACGCGGCCTCGGTCGGAGTGGCGAGTCCCCCGAGGATCGAGCCCAAGACGGCGAGGATGAGGAGGGCCAGCGGCAGGAACGACGTCAAAAGCAACCACAGAAGTTCGCCCAGAGGCATGTCCGGGACTTCGTCCCGAGTGGGCTTGGGCGCCACAGAAGGCTGGAGAACCGCGCGAGACACAATGTAGACCATGTAGAGCCCGGCCAGCAGGAACCCGGGGAGCAGCGCGCCCGCATAGAGCCGGACGATCGACGTGCCGGATGCCGCGGCATAGACGATCAGCATGATCGAGGGCGGGATCAGGATTCCCAAGGTGCCACCCGCGCAGATGATCCCGCTTGCGAAGGACCTGTCGTAGCGCGCGCGCAGCATCGCAGGCAGCGCCAGCAAGCCCATCAGCGTCACCACCGCACCGACGATGCCCGTCGCCGTCGCAAAGAGCGCGCAGGTCACCAGAGCCGCGACGCCCATCGAGCCGGGCACGTTCTTCGACGCGATGTTGAGCGTCGAAAAGAGCCGGTCGACGATATTGGCCCGCTCAACCACGTAGCCCATGAACAGGAACAAAGGCACCGCCGTCAGGACCTCGTTCGCCATGACGGTATAGGTCTGGTTGATGAACAGGTCGAATACGTTGTTGTTGAAGTAGCCGTCCAGCGTGGCCTGAAACCGCTCCAATCCGCCCGCTTCCTCCGCCAGCCGATTGAGACCGCGGAACATCCGCCCCTCGTCGTAATAGGCGTAGTAGCCAAAGCCGATACCCATCGCCATCAGCGTAAAGGCGATCGGAAAGCCCGCGAAGACGAGAACGATGAAAAGCCCAAGCATTACCAAGGCGATCTGTGGGTCCGTCACGCTTGTGCGCCTCCGGCAGAATTATGTTGCAGCTTCACGAAAGGCCGCCCGATCGAGTCTCGGCCTTCGCCGCCTCGTCCATCAGGAGATCTTCGGTTTCCTTCACATCGTCGGGCGGCGCGGGCCAGATGCCGGTGCGCAGGCACATGATACAGCGGAAAACTTCGGCCACGCCCTGAATCAGCAGCAAAAGGCCGGCGGCGACGATGACCGCCTTGAACTGGAAGATGGGAATGCCTGCGGGCGAGTTGACCGACACCTCCGCGTATCCGAACGACCGGGACGCGTATTTGAAGCCGGCGAAGACCAGCGCGAGGACGCCGGGAAAGAAAAACACGAAATAGAGAACGAGATCGACTCCTGCCTGCACCTTCGGCGGCCAGAGCCGATACAGGAAGTCGCCGCGAACATGCCCGCCGCGCGACAGCGTATAGGCCCCCCCCATCATGAAGAGCGTGCCATACATGATAAACGCCACATCGAGCGACCAAGGCGTCGGCGCGTTGAATACGTAGCGCACAAGCACCTCGTAGGCCGTTCCAAAGGTCATCAGGATGATCAGCCAAGCGAAGGCCTTCCCGAACCAAGCGCTTAGGCTGTCGGCGAACCGGACGTAGGTCAGCATCAGAAATCTCTCGAAGTCGATTTCACAGGGGCCCGGCGGCAGCGATACCACCGGGCCCCCGCATCAAGCCCATTACGCCGGAAGCTTACCGGGGAAGAAGTAGTTGTAAGCCAGCTTGTAGTCGGGGGAGTTGAGCAACTCGTAATATGAAACCCGCTCGACCCAGGCGCGCTGGCTGTCGAGGACCTTCTTCATGAACGGATCCTCCTCCAGCACATCAATCAGATCCTTCCACGCCTCAAGCTGCGCCAGCTGGATTTCCTGCGGCGTGCTGCGAACCGTCACGCCATCGTTTTCCTGCAGTTCCTGCAGGTCCTTGGAATACTGATTCAGCGCCAACGCGGTATTCGCCGTCGAGGCCGACTCGACTCCGTAGAGCACGATCGAACGCAGGTCGTCGTCCAAATCCTCGAGGAAGTACCGGTTGAACAGGAATTCGAACGATTCCGACGCCTGATGATAGGAGCCGAGATAGTAGTAGTCAGCCACGTCCTGCGCCCCGAAACGCCGGTCGGAGGTCGGATTGTTGAACTCGAAGGCGTCGATCACGCCGCGCTCCATCGCCGGCACGATCTCGCCGCCGGGAAGCTGGGACACGGACATACCCATCGACTGCATCAGGTCGGCGGCCAGGCCGACGGTGCGGTACTTCAGACCTTTGATGTCGTCGACGCTCTCCACCGGCTCCTTGAACCAGCCGAAGGGCTGCGCAGGCATCGGGAATCCAAGCATCCCCACAACGTCGAGACCCATGACTTCCTGGGTCAGTTCGTTGTAGAGTTCGCGTCCGCCGCCTTGATAGAACCAGGACATCATGGTGGTCGGATTACCACCGAAGACGGGACCGGTCCCGAACAGGGATGCGGCCTTGTTCTTACCGTACCAGTACGCCGAAACCGAATGCGCGGCGTCGAGCACACCGTCATTCACCGCATCCAGCACCTGGAAGGGTGCGACGACCGCGCCAGCGGGCAGCAGGTCGACCTTCAGGCGCCCGCCCGACATCTCCTCGACGCGCGTGGCGTACTGACCCGCCATCTCCTGCCAGATATCGGAGGCCGGCCAGGAGGTCTGCATCTTGATGGTCAACGGCGCCTGCGCGAGCACGGCAGGTGCGGCGAGCACACCTGCGGCTGCGGCCGTACCGCCCAGCGCGCCCCGGCGCAGGAACGAGCGGCGCGAAACGGCTTGGCCGTCTTCTCTGATAGATTGGATGCGGTCGGGTGCGTCGGTCACGTGAAATATCCTCCCTGATCTTTCACTGGCAAGATGCCGGTCCTAAACGATAGCGGAGGATCCCGACCCCGGCAAGCGATACGCCGCCCCACCACGCACCGTCGCGCGGGGGCCTTGTCAGAAGAACTTCGCTTGAGGCGGAGCAGGCGGCTGGCTAGGCTCCCCGCATGACCAAGCGCAGCCCCTTCAAGTACTTCAAGACCAGTTCCGAGATCATCCGGCTGGCGGTGATGATGTATGTCCGCTTCCCGCTGTCGCTGCGGAACGTCGAAGATCTGCTCCATGAGCGCGGCGTCGACGTCAGCCACGAGACGGTGCGCTTTTTGGTGGCAGCGCTTCGATCCGCTATTCGCGGGCGAGATCCGCAAGCGACGCATCGAGGGCCTGAAATCGAGCCGCTGGCGCTGGCACCTCGACGAGATGTTCGTGAAGATCAACGGCGAGCAGCACTACCTCTGGCGGGCGGTCGACCATGAGGGCGAGGTGCTGGAAAGCTTGGTCGCGAAGACGCGGGACAAGAAGGCTGCGCTGAAATTCCTCAGAAAAGCAATGAAGAAGCACGGGCGAGCAGATGTCCTCGTGCCGGACAAGCTTCGCTCCTACGGCGCGGCCCTGAAGGACCTCGGCATGGCGGACCGGCAGGAGACAGGTCGGTGGCTGAACAACCGCGCGGAGAATTCGCACCTGCCGTTCCGACGACGCGAGAGGGCCATGCAGCGCTTCCGGCGAATGCGAAGTCTTCAGAAATTCGCCGCCGTCCACGCCTCTGTCTCGAACCACTTCAACCAGGAACGCAGCCTCTCCAGCCGAGACATCTTCAAGACCAACCGCACCGCCGCTCTCGCCGAGTGGCGCGGTCTTTGCGCCGGATAATGGCCAGGCCCCCTGCCCTTCCTGAGACTGGTTCGAATTAGTCTGCCAGCACCCGACCGGGCGCTGGAATACCGGCGGATGGCGAGGAAGGGGCTGAACCTTCGCTTTAAATGCCGCGCGCGAGGTTCCGACATTTCAGGACGTGGCCCAACAGGTCCATCTCGACAGGATGCCGACGTGGAAGAACACCAAGCGCGGACAGCAATGGATCAACACGCTGCGGGATTACGCGTTTCCCAAGATCGGGCGGATGCCGGTCGACAGCATCGGTCAGCCCGAGGCGCTGATGTGCCTGTCCCCGATCTGGACGGAAAAGCACGAGACGGCCCGGCGCTTGTCTCAGCGGATCAAGACGGTGCTCGACGTCGCACGCTCGAAAGGCCTCCGCGACGGGGAAAATCCGGGAATGGCGATTTGCGACGGACACGTCTTGACGAAGGTGAGAGCGAAGACGCGGCATCACAAGGCGATGCGCTGGCAGGATGTGCCTGCCTTCTACGCGGAGTTGCAGGGCCGCGATGCCATGGCGGCCAAGGCGCTGATGTTCACTTGCCTGACGGGCGCGCGAACCGGCGAGGTCTTGGGGATGCGCTGGGAGGAGCTGAACCACGAGACTCGGACGTGGATCTATCCGAGCGTGCGGATGAAGACGGGCGGGAATCACCGCGCGCCTCTGTCCGATGCCGCTTTGGCGATCTTCGAGCCGCTGAAGGCACTGAAGTCCGAGGTCGTGTTCGAGGGCCAGAAGCGCTTCGCGCCCCCCTCGAACGTGTCATTGCTTTTGCGGCGAAATGGGGCTGAAAGGCACGACCGTCTACGGCTTCCGCTCCACCTTTTGTGACTGGGCCGGCGAGGCCGCGAACACGCCGCGCGAACTGGTTGAGATGAGCCTGTCGCACAAGGTCGGCTCCGACGTGGAACAGGCCGATGCCCGCAGTGACCTGCTCGAGCGACGGCGCGAGCTGATGGGCAAGCGGTCCGACTATGTGACGAGCGCATCGAGACAGGTGAGCAGGATGTGACAGAGATCTTCACCAACGAGCCCGGGCTCTGCTCGATTGAACTGTTCCGGGTCGCCCTCAGCGAGTCGAGCGTGAAGCTGAGGCTGAAAGCGATCGAGAACGTCAAGCACGACGTTGTCTCCGAACGGCTCGCGCTTCTGTCGCAAGATGAGGGCGCGGACTGGGCCTCGGATCCCGCAAATGCCGAACTCGTCAGATGGGCCGCCGCATCCTTAGCAAAACGGCATGGCGAGGGACGTATTTGGCTCGGGACGCCTCCGGCCCCAACCCACGCCTTGAGCGCATGACAGCTTGAGCCCGTTTCGCACGCTCAGGCAGCAACGTTATCTTCGCAAAAATCTGCCAGAACCTCTGCCGCAATTTCGAACGAGCGGACCCGTGCGGTGTGATCGTGAATCATCCCGGTCACCATCAGCTCATCCGGCTGGAAGGCCTCGATGATAGCGCCCAACTGCTTTCTCACCGTCGCAGGAGAACCGGTGGCGGAACACGACAGCGCCTGCTCCACCTGAGCCATGACCGGCGGCGGGATTTCACGGTCGACGTCATGCGACGGACGGGGCAGTTTTCCGGGCCGGCCCGCTCTCAGCCGGGCGAACGCGAGGAGTTGCGAGGTCCGCAGAAATGCCGCATCGGCATCAGTCTCGGCCGCGCATACCCCCGCCGCCATCATCACATGCGGTTTTTCCAGCCGGTCCGACGGCCTGAACGTGCTGCGGTAGACCGCCAGCGCCTGTTCCAGCATGGCCGGCGCGAAATGCGAGGCAAAAGCATAAGGCAGACCGAGGTGAGCGGCCAGTTGTGCGCCGTAAAGACTGGACCCGAGTATCCAGACCGGAACGTGAGTGCCGGTTCCGGGGATCGCGCGCACGGGGGTCGCGTCGGGCGTGTCGTCGAAGTAGCCGATCAGTTCCTGGACATCCTGTGGAAAGCTGTCGTCTGGCGCCATGTGACGGCGCAGCGCCCGAGCCGTGGCCATGTCCGTGCCGGGCGCCCGACCCAGACCCAAATCGATTCGCCCCGGATAAAGCGTCGCGAGGGTCCCGAACTGCTCGGCGACGACGAGCGGCGCGTGGTTGGGCAGCATGATGCCCCCTGCCCCGATCCGCATGGATCTTGTCGCGGAGGCAACGTGTCCGATCACCACGGCGGTTGCCGCACTCGCGATGCCGGGCATGTTGTGATGCTCGGCCAGCCAGTAACGCTTGTATCCGAACCGCTCGGCGGCGCGGGCCAGATCGACGGTCCCGGCCAGCGCGTCGGCGGCGGTTTCGCCTTCGGGTATCGGGGACAGGTCGAGAAGTGAGAAATTCTGCATGGCAACCTCCGCTGGGTCGGAGCTAGTCATCCGGAGCAGTCAGGCCAAGGGCCCTTGATTTTGCCGCCGCGTAGCAAGGCAGTCATCGGGGGGACTGTTAACCCGCATAATTCATGAAGCTGCGGACTTGTGCTCCGTGGGATGGTTTCCCCGGTCTCGGTTTTCTTGCGCGCACCCGGTGTTTGCGTCCGGTTGGCATGCCGGCCGGTGACTTGGGTCTTGGGCGATACGGGTTGATGTTTCTGGGTTTGTCGGGGCGCATGCGTCAGGCTGTTTTCGGTGGGGCGAGGGCGTCGAAGAGAAGGAGGAGAAGTCCCTTTCGGGGACACGATGCCGGCAGGGTCACGATGATCCGGGTCTTCTTTTCGACGATGGTGGCGGCCAGTCTGACGAGATGCAGCCGCAGCGTGTCGAACTGGGCGCGGCGCCATGGTGAACGTTTTAGGCAAGCCGCGCGAAGCTTCCACCAGACCCAGTAGGCGCAGCCGTGCAGCATCAGACGCATCTGATTGGCGTTCGCCTTCGAGCACGACGTCCGGTCTGCTGCGAGGTGGGCCTTCCACGCCTTGATGTGGTTCTCGGCCTGGCCGCGAGCGGAATAGAGCTTCTCGTAAAGGTGCTTGCCGCGACCGCCCTCGAGGTTGGTGACGATGTAGCGGGTGTCCCGACCCATGGGGCCAACCTCGACGCGGGCGATGACGCGGCGGGGTTTCGACCACGAGCGGGCTGCGTAGGAGAAGGTCTTGAACCGGCGCAGCTTCTGGCCCGGCGTTCGGGCGTAGCGCGCCGCTGTCGATGCCTCCAATGCCGAGATGTTCCGCGCCAGACGGCCGTTCTTCGACAGACCGAAGACATAACGCAGCCCGAGCCCGTCACACAGGTCCAGAACCTGCGGGGTGCAGTAGTGGCTGTCGGCTCGCAGCAGGATTTCTGTCTCGGGCCAATGCCTGGCAATCTGCCGGATCAACCGGCGG
>NZ_CYPR01000113.1 GCF_001408515.1 Jannaschia seosinensis
GTGTCTTGCGCTTGGGCGCCTTCGCGGCCTTCGCGTCGATCAGCTCGATCGCCTGCGCTAAAGTGATCTCCTCGGGCGAGACCTCCTTGGGCAGCGTCGCGTTGACCTTTTCCCACTTCACGTAAGGCCCGTAGCGGCCTTCCATGACGTTGACCGCCCCGCCGCTTTCGGGATGTTCGCCCAGTTCGCGCAAAGGTTCGACGGTGCGACCCCGCCCGCCGCGTTTGGCCAGCTTTTCGGCCAGCAACTCCACCGCGCGGTTCATGCCGATGGTGAAGATCTCCTCCTCCTCCGGGAGGTTGGCATAGACCTTGTTCCAGCGGACATAGGGGCCGTAGCGGCCGAGATTGGTCTCGATCGGCGCGCCATCCTCGGGATGCGTGCCCACCAGACGCGGCAGGGACAGAAGCTGCAGCGCGCGGTCGAGATCGACCGTCTCCGGCGCCCAGGCCTTGGGCAGGCTCGAACGCTTGGGCTTCTTGTTCTCCTCGCTCACCTCGCCAAGCTGGACATAGGGCCCGAAGCGCCCGGTCTTGAGCCAGACCTCTTCGCCGCTCTCGGGCTCGACGCCCAGCATGCGGTCGGCGCCGACGGCCTGCTCGCCCTCCATGCCCGGGGGGCCGAAGGGGCGGGTATAGCGGCATTCAGGATAGTTCGAGCACCCGATGAACGCGCCGCCGGATCGGGCGGTCCGCATCGAAAGACGGCCCGCCTCGCAATTGGGGCACAGGCGCGGATCGGTGCCGTCGCCACGATCGGGGAAGAGATGCGGCTCGAGGACCTCGTTGATCTTTTCCAGAACCTCGGTGATGCGAAGCTCGCTCGTTTCGCCGATGGCGGCGGAGAAGTCGCGCCAGAACCGGTCGAGCACGTCCTTGTAGTCGCGGTCGCCGGCGGAAACCTCGTCGAGCTCCTCCTCCAGCCCCGCGGTGAAGTCGTAGCTGACGTAGCGCGGGAAGTAGTTGACCAAGAAGGCCGTCACGAGCCGTCCCTGATCCTCGGGGAACAGCCGGTTGCCCTCCTTGCGCACATATCCGCGGTCCACGATGGTCGACAGGATCGACGCGTAGGTCGAGGGGCGGCCAATCCCCAACTCCTCCATCGCCTTGACGAGCGTGGCCTCGGTGTAACGCGGCGGGGGCTGCGTGAAATGCTGCTGGCCGAGGACGGCGGCGCTGTCGCCCCGCAGGAGCACGTTTTCGGAGGTCTCGTCCCTGTAGGCGCCGGCGACCTTTTTCGCGGCCTCGCCCTCCATGATCTGCGGCAGGCGCTTGTCGTCGTCGGAGGCGCCGGGATCGTCGTCGCGCCCCTCCGTATAGACCTTCATGAATCCGTCGAAGACGATGACCTGCCCCGTCGCGCGCAGCTCCACCTGCGCGTCGCGGTCGCGGATCGTCACCGTGGTCCGCTCCAGCCGGGCCGCCTCCATCTGGCTGGCCAGCGTGCGCTTCCAGATCAGGTCGTAGAGCTTCTTCTGATCGGGCTCGCTCACGCGGATGTCGTCGGCCGACTTGGTCATGTCGGTCGGGCGGATGCATTCATGCGCTTCCTGCGCGTTCTTGGCCTTGTTCTTGTACATGCGCGGGCTGGCAGGGACGTAATTGCCGCCGTAGCGGGCCTTGATCGCGTCGCGGGCGGCGTGGACGGCCTCGGGCGCCATGTCGATCCCGTCGGTCCGCATGTAGGTGATGAGCCCGGCCTCGTAGAGACGCTGCGCCGTGGACATGGCGGCCTTCGCGCCCATGCCGAACTTGCGGCTGGCCTCCTGCTGAAGCGTGGAGGTCATGAAGGGCGGCGCGGGATTGCGGGTGCCGGGCTTGGCCTCGACGGAAACGACGTTGAGGTCGCGGGTCTCGACGGCCTGCACGGCAAGCTCGGCCTGCGTCGCGTCGGCGAGGTCGAAGCGGTCGAGCTTCTTTCCTGCGAGCGCCACGAGCCGCGCCTCGAAGGTCTGGCCGCGCGGCGTCTCCAGCATGGTGCGGACCGACCAGTATTCGCGCGCATCGAACGCCTCGATCTCCATCTCGCGCTCGACCACGAGACGCAGCGACACCGACTGCACCCGGCCCGCCGATTTCGAGCCGGGCAGCTTGCGCCACAGGACCGGGCTGAGGTTGAAACCCACGAGGTAGTCGAGCGCACGGCGCGCCAGATAGGCGTGGACCAGCGGGCGGTCGATCTCGCGCGGGTTGGCGATGGCTTCCTGAACGGCCTTCTTGGTGATGGCGTTGAAGGCCACGCGGCTGATCGGCATGTCCTTCCTGATGCCGCGACGCGACGTGAGCGCCTCCTGCAGGTGCCAGGAGATCGCCTCGCCCTCGCGGTCGGGGTCGGTGGCGAGGATCAGGTTGGGATCGGCGGCCAGCGCGTCGGCGATTTCCTTGATCCGCTTCTTCGAGTCCGCCGGCACTTCCCACGTCATGTCCCAGCCTTCGGGATCGACGGAGCCGTCCTTGCCCACGAGGTCGCGAACATGTCCGTAGCTGGCCAGCACCTTGTAGTCGCTGCCGAGATAGCCGTTGATGGTCTTGGCCTTGGCCGGGGATTCGACGACGACGACGGGCATGGGCGATCACCTCGGACGGATTGGAAGACAGCACGGCGGGCGGGGTGCGGCGGGGCCGGTCCCTTGGGCCGCGGACCATGTGGGCGCTGTCCGGGTATTGTCAATGCCGGGATCGGAGCGGGGCCGCCGGGTGTCGAAGCAGGCGGTTCCGGTGCGCCCTGACCCGTTTACGTTGGGGAATCGGGGGCCGTCGCACCCGGCAGGTGCCCCGTCAGACCCGCATCAGGCCACCCCCCGGGGCGCGCAGGACGAGGCCCGTCAGCTCCATCTCCGAAAGTTGCGCGGCGAGGAGATCCTTCGGAATGCCGCCGGTACCCAGCACGTCGCGGATCAGGTCGTCCTCCTCCACCGGGGCATGCGACAGGTGGTCGAGGATGCAGCGCCGCACGTGGTCGGGCTCTGGCGCGACGACCGCCTGCCGCGCCGCTGGCGGACGGGCAGGATGGGCCGGTTCGGGCATTTCCGCCGTCGCGATCGCCTCCATCACGTCCTCGACCCCGCGCACCAACGTCGCGCCGTCGCGCAGCAGCAGATTGCACCCGCCGGTTCGCCCGTCGAACGGGTGGCCCGGCACGGCCATCACCTCCCGCCCCGCATCGGCGGCGTCGCGCGCGGTGATCATCGATCCGGACCGTGCCGCCGCCTCGACGACCACGACCCCCTGCGCCAAGCCGGCGACGATCCGGTTGCGCCGGGGGAAGTCGCGGGCCTGCGGCTCCAGCCCGTAGGGGCGCTCCGACAGGGCGCAGCCTTCGGCGGCAATGCGCGCGGCAAGATCAGCATTCTCGCGTGGATAGACCCGGTCGAGCCCGCCGGCATGCACCGCCACCGTGCCCCCCTGCCCCGCCAGCGCCGCCTCGTGCGCGGCCGTATCGACACCGCGGGCCAGCCCCGAAACCACTGTCACGCCCCCCTCCGACAGATCGCGGCCGAGCGCGCGGGCCATCCGCAGCGCCAGCGACGACGCATTGCGCGTGCCCACAAGCGCGACGGCGGCATGCGCGTTCAGCAGCTCGACCCGACCTTCGGCCCACAGGACACAAGGCGGATCGGAGACGTGGCGGAGGCGTTCGGGGTAGCCGGGAGCCCCCAGAGTCAGGAGCCGCGCCCCGCGCTTGTGTCCGGCGGCCAGTTCCCGGCGGATCTGGGCAGGTTCGGCGGGGCGGTAGCCCGCATCCCCCGCGCGCGCCGCGACATCCGGCAGGGCCTCGAGCGCGGCGACGGCGCTTCCGTGCTGCGCCAGCATCCGCCGCCAGGTGGCCGAGCCGACGCGCCGGGACCGGATCAGGCGCAGCCGGGCGAAGGTCTCCTCCTCCGACGGAGAGGCGTCGAAGAATGGCAGCGGCCCTTCCGCGAACCCGACCGCCCCCTCGGGCACCGCGAGGAGGTCGAAACAGGGCTCGGGCATGGCGTGTATCATGGCCGCGAGAATTCGCGGCTGAGGATTAGGATTCGGTTAACGGCGCGACGGACGCAGCCGCCGCGTCACGTGGCCGAGCCACCGACCGTCAGGCCGCCGATCAGGAGCGTCGGCTGCCCCACGCCCACCGGCACCCACTGGCCCGCCTTGCCGCAATTGCCCATACCGGGATCGAGCGTCATGTCGTTGGCAATGCCGCGGATATTGGTCAGCGCGGTCGCCCCGTCGCCGATCAGCGTGGCGCCCTTGACCGGGGCGCCGATGCGGCCGTCCTTCACGCGGTAGGCCTCGGTGCAGGAAAACACGAACTTGCCGTTGGTGATGTCCACCTGACCGCCGCCGAACCCGACGGCCCAGATGCCGTCCTTCATATCGGCCACGATATCCCCGGGCGATGCATCGCCGCCCAGCATGTAGGTGTTCGTCATCCGGGGCATCGGCGCATGGGCATAGCTCTCGCGCCGTCCGTTGCCCGTCGGCTCCACCCCCATCAGGCGCGCGCTCTGACGGTCCTGCATATAGCCGACGAGAATGCCGTCCTCGATCAGCACGTTCCGGCGCGAAGGCGTGCCCTCGTCGTCGACGGTGATCGAGCCGCGCCGGTCCGGGATCGTGCCGTCGTCGAGAACGGTGACGCCGGGGGCGGCGACCCGCTGGCCCATCAGGCCGGCGAACGCGGATTGCTGCTTGCGATTGAAATCGCCCTCGAGCCCGTGGCCTACCGCCTCGTGGAGCAGGATGCCGGGCCATCCGGGGCCCAGCGCCACGTCCATCATACCCGCCGGCGCCGGTTCGGCCGAAAGGTTGACGACGGCGATGCGCAGCGCCTCGCGCACCACGCTTTTCCAATGGTCGCGGCCCATCAGCCCCTCAAGCCCGACCCGGCCGCCGCCGCCGGCGGATCCGCTTTCGCGGCGGCCGTTCTCGTCGACGATCACGGAGACGTTGAGCCGCACCATCGGGCGGGTATCCGACACCGACAGGCCTTCGGGGCGCAGGATCTCGACCTCCTGGATCGACGCGGCGAGGGAGGCGGTGACCTGAACCACGCGCGGGTCGAGGGCGCGCGCGAAGGCGTCGATCTCGGCCAGCATGTCGAGCTTGACCGGAAAGGCCTGTCCCGCGATCGGATCGTCGTCGCCATAGAGCCTGCGGTTCGTGCGCGCCGGCGCCTCGGCCAGTGTCCCACCCCCGTCGCCCACGGCAAGGCGGGCCGTTTCGGCGGCGCGGCGCAGGGCGGCGTCGGAGATCTCGGTGGAATGGGCGTAGCCGGCCGTCTCGCCCCGGACCGCACGCAGACCGAACCCTTCCGAGGCATCGTAGCTTGCCGTGCGAAGGCGCCCGTCGTCGAAAACCAGCGCCTCGGATCTGCGGCGCTCCAGAAACAGTTCCCCGTCATCGGCGCCCTCGGTCGCGGCGCGCAACGTCGCAAGCGCGGCATCGCGGTCGAGCATCGTATCGAGGGGGCGGAAGGGGGCTTCGGGCGCGTCGGTCATCTGGGTCTCCTGCGGGTTGCACGACAGATAGGACGTCGGGGCGGCGGATCCCATGGGCCCCGCGCCCCGTGGCGGCACGAAAACAAGGACTGCAAAGGGACGAGTCCGGCGCATCCCCACCCCATGTGACGGAGACGGGCGCATCGGGGCGACGTCGCGCCGGGCCCGTTCCGCAGGCGTCGAGGCGAAAAAATCGTGGACGGGCGCGGGCCATCGGTGGCACCCTGAGGCGGCATTCGGGCGCGGTCATAGGGTGCGGGCAAGGTGCGACAGATCACCCTCGACCCCTTGCCGAGTCGCGTTCCGATATGATCTTAGGCGCGCAGGACGAACGGGGACTGCACGTCGTCGCCCCGGACACGAGACAGGATGAACCGCATGAAGTTGCTCTCGCCGAAGGCTTTCGCCCTCAAAGCCGCCGCAATGCTCGCCGCTCTGCCGGCTCTGGCGCAGGATGCCGTCGTCGTGCCCGAGACGGAACCGGCACCCGGCCCGTTCTTTCGGGACCTTGAGGTCATCGGCCAGCCGCAGCCGGGCGGCGTGGGATTCCAGCCCGCGTCGACGTCGCTGGCCTTCGAGGTGAACTGGCTCGACGGGTTGCTGCTGGTGATGATCGCGATCATCACCATCTTCGTCACCGGCCTGCTTGCCTGGGTGATCCTGCGCTACAACCACAGGGCCAACCCGAACCCGGCCGCCTTCACGCACAATTCGCCGCTCGAGGTGACCTGGACCATCGTGCCGATCCTGATCCTCGTCTCGATCGGGGCCTTCTCGCTGCCGGTCCTGTTCGACCAGCAGCGCATCCCGAATGCCGAAGCCGATGTCGTCGTGAAGGTCTCGGGCTTTCAGTGGGCCTGGAACTACGACTATGTCGATGAGGATATCGCCTTCGACAGCTACATGATCGGCGCCGATACCGGAAACCAGCTTACCGCCGATTCCCTCGAGGACCTGAGACTGGCGGGCTACGCCGAGGAGCATTTCCGCCTTGCCACCGACACCTCCGTCGTGGTTCCGGTGAACCAGACGATCGTGATGCAGGTGACGGCGACCGACGTGATCCACTCCTGGACCATCCCGTCCTTCGGGGTGAAGCAGGACGGCATTCCCGGCCGCCTCGCGCAGCTTTGGTTCCGCGCCGAGGAAGAAGGCGTCTATTTCGGCCAGTGCTCCGAGCTTTGCGGAATCTCGCACGCATTCATGCCGATCACGGTGAAGGTGGTCTCGGAGGCGGAATATGCGCGCTGGCTGGCGGCGATGAAGTCCGACAACCCGCCGCTGACCTGGTGAGGCAGGCATGACGGACGCCTCGCTCCACGCGCTCGACCGGGCCGAGATCGGTCCCGCCGACGAGGCGGGGCTTGGCGATTACTGGCAGCTTCTGAAGCCGCGACTGATGTCGCTGTCGGTGTTCACCGCGCTGGTGGGCCTGATCGTCGCGCCGGGTGATCTGCATCCGTTCCTCGGGGCGACCTCCATCCTGTGGATCGCGCTGGGGGCCGGTGCGTCCGGCGCGCTCAACATGTGGTTCGACGCCGATATCGATCGGGTGATGCGCCGCACCCGGAACCGTCCGATCCCGGCCGGCCGGGTCGCGCCGTCGGATGCGCTGGCGCTGGGTCTGTTCCTGTCGGCCCTGTCGGTGGTGATGCTGGGCCTGACGGCGAATTGGGTCGCGGCAGGGTGGCTGGCCTTCACGATCTTCTTCTACGCGGTCATCTACTCGATGTGGCTCAAGCGGACGACGTCGTGGAATACGGTGATCGGCGGACTCGCCGGGGCCTTCCCTCCGATGATCGGCTGGGCGGCCGCGACCGGCGGCACGCCGCTCGAGGCGTGGCTTCTGGTTGGCCTCATCTTCATGTGGACGCCGCCGCATTTCTGGGCGCTCGCGCTGTTCGTGAAGATGGATTATCACGAGGCCCGCATTCCGATGCTGACCGTCACGCATGGCCGCGACGCCACGCGGCGACAGGCCTTCCTCTATGCGCTGGGTCTTGCGGCCGTATCGCTCGCCACCGCGGTGTCGAGCCTCGGCGGGCCGCTGACGCTCGCGGTGGCGCTCGTGCTCAACGGCGTCTTCCTATATCATGCCTTCGCCGTGTGGCGGCGCGACGATGCCGCCTCCGAGGCCGACCGACACGCGGCCGAGCGGGCGATGTTCAAGTGGTCGCTCGTCTACCTTTTCGCGCATTTCTCGGTCTTCGTGGCCGAGGCTGCGCTGGGCTCGTACGGGGGCTGGTGATGCACCGCGATCACGAAATTCATAACCGTCGCAAGGGTCGCAATTTCGGCCTTCTCGCGGTGCTCGTCGTCTTCATCCTGCTCATCTTCGGTGTGACGGTGGTGAAGATACGAAGCGGCGGCCTGTCGGAGGCGTTCGATCATGTCCTGCGCCCCTCGGCCATGGGCGTGGAGGATGGAGAATGAGCTATTGGTCGAATCTCTCGCCGAACGGCCGCGTGGTCGCGGCGACGGTGGCCACCGTGGTCGGGATGGGGTCTCTGGGCTGGGCGGCGGTGCCGCTCTACGACCTGTTCTGCCGCGTCACCGGCTATGGCGGCACCACGAGCCAAGCGGAGACCGGATCGGAGCGGATGTCCGAGGAGACGGTGCTGGTCCGGTTCGATGCGTCGAAGGAGCGGGACATGCCGTGGGACTTCGCCCCGGTGGAGCGGACGATGCGGGTGCGTTTGGGCGAGACAAATCTCGCCTTCTACGAGGCGACGAATCCGACCGACACGGCGAGTGCGGGCACCGCCGCCTTCAACGTCGCGCCCTATGCCGCCGGTCCGCATTTCGTGAAGATCGATTGCTTCTGTTTCGAACAGCAGGTTCTCGAGGCGGGCGAGACGGTTTCGATGCCCGTGACCTTCTACGTGGATCCGGCGATTCTGGACGACCCCGATGCCGGGGCCTTCCCCGAGATCACCCTGTCTTATACCTTCTACGCAGCCGACCTGCCCGAGGAATATGCAGCACTCGATGCGGGACTTGACGCCAACGCCGCCGTGACCGATTCCGGAAGCCCGGCACAGACCAATTAAGAGGCACGACGATGGCCCACGCCAAGAACCACGACTATCACATTCTGCCGCCTTCGGTCTGGCCCTTTGTCGGCGCGGTCGCGGGCTTCTTCATGCTGATCGGCGCGGTGATCTGGATGTCGCCCAATGTCGAGAACAACCATCCCTGGCTGTTCCTGGCGGGCTTCGTGGCCGTGCTCGGCGTGATGGCCGGCTGGTGGAGCGACGTCATCAAGGAATCGAACGCAGGCGACCACACGCCCGTCGTCCGAATCGGTCTGCGCTACGGCTTCATCTTCTTCATCATGTCGGAGGTGATGTTCTTCGCGGCCTGGTTCTGGTCGTTCTTCAAGCATGCGATCTACCCGATGGGCCCCGAGAGCCCGTATGTCGACGGCATCTGGCCGCCTGCCGGGATCGAGACGTTCGACCCGTGGCACCTTCCGCTCATCAACACGCTGATTCTTCTGTGCTCCGGCGCGGCGGCGACGTGGGCGCACCACGCCCTCGTCCACGAGAACAACCGCGACGACATGAAGTGGGGCCTGACGCTGGCGATCGGACTTGGCGTCCTGTTCACCGTGTTCCAGGTCTACGAATACTCGCATGCCGCCTTCGGCTTCGCGGGCAACATCTACGGCGCGAACTTCTTCATGGCGACGGGCTTCCACGGCGTGCACGTCGTGATCGGAACGATCTTCCTCGCGGTCTGCCTGCTGCGGCTTCAGCAGGGGCATTTCACGCAGAGCAAGCATATCGGCTTCGAGGCGGCGGCGTGGTATTGGCACTTCGTGGACGTCGTCTGGCTGTTCCTCTTCGCGGCGATCTACGTCTGGGGCGGCTGAGCGCCCACTCGCCGACCATGGCGGGACGACCGCACAAGATCATTCAGGACGGCGTGGGGGTATCCCGCGCCGTCCGCCGTTGAGAAGGTCCCCGATGCGCCTAATCCTACCTCTCGTCTTCGGTATCGGCGGGTTCGCCGTGCTCATGGCGCTCGGCATCTGGCAGCTCCAGCGGCTCGAGTGGAAGGAAGCCGTCATCGCAGAGATCGAGGCGCGGATCGACGACGCGCCCACGCCCCTGCCGGCCTCTCCCGATCCCGCGCGCGACAATTTCCGCCCCGTGCGGCTCGACGCGGAGATTGCGGGCGCACCGTTGCGCGTGCTGGGCGCGTGGCGCGGGGGCGGCAGCGGGTTCCGCATCGTGGTCCCGGCCGAGACGGCGGAGGGACGCCGCCTGCTTGTCGATCTCGGGATCGTCCCGCTCGAGGCGGAGAACCCGCTGGCGGCTGCGCCCGAGGGTCCGCTGGCCATTACCGGGAACCTGTCCTGGCCCGACGACGTCACGCCGGGCACGCCGCAGCCGGAGGGCGACCTGTGGTATGCGCGGGACGTGCCCTCCATGGCCGCGGCCCTCGACACCGAGCCGCTTCTGGTCGTCGCGCGCGACGTCGCACCCGCCATTGCCCCCCGCCCCGTCCCCGTCGGCACCGAAGGGATCGCCAACAGCCATCTGGGCTATGCAATCCAGTGGTTCGCCCTGGCTCTCGTATGGGCGGGGATGACAGCCTATCTTGGCTGGCGTATCAGGCGCCGCACCATCTGAAGGCATCATCCTCCATGAACTACATCTCCACCCGCGGGCAGGCGCCCGTTCTCGGCTTCGAGGACACGATGCTGACCGGGCTCGCCCGTGACGGCGGCCTTTACGTGCCCGAGGCGGTTCCGGTGCTGTCTCAGGGCGATATCGCCGCGATGGCGGGGCTTCGCTACGAGGAGGTCGCGCTGCGGGTCATGCGACCCTTCGTGGCGGATGCGTTTGCGGAGGATGACTTCGCCGCGATGATCGCCCGGGCCTATGCGGGATTCGGTCACCCCGCCCGCGCGCCGCTGAAGCAGCTCGCGCCGAACCACTTCCTGCTGGAGCTGTTCCACGGGCCGACGCTGGCCTTCAAGGACTTCGCGATGCAGCTCATCGGCCAGATGTTCGAGCATACGCTGACCCGGCGCGGCACGCGCGCCACCATCGTGGGCGCGACGAGCGGCGATACCGGGTCGGCCGCAATCGAGGCGTTCCGAGGACTGGATGCGGCCGATGTGTTCATCCTCTATCCGCATGGGCGCGTCTCGGACGTCCAGCGCCGCCAGATGACCACGCCCGACGAGGCGAACGTCCACGCCGTGGCCCTCACCGGTGATTTCGACGACTGCCAGGCGCGCGTGAAGGACATGTTCAACGACTTCGCCTTCCGTGACGGTGTAAACCTGACGGCGGTCAACTCGATCAACTTCGCCCGCGTTCTGGCGCAGGTCGTCTATTACTTCACCGCGGCCACGGCGCTTGGCGCGCCGCACCGTCCCGTCTCCTTTACCGTGCCGTCGGGCAATTTCGGCGACGTCTTCGCGGGCCATATCGCCCGGCGCATGGGCTTGCCGATCAAGCGGCTGGTGGTCGCGACCAACCGCAACGACATCCTGCATCGCTGCCTGACGACGGGCGAGTACCGGACGGGCGAGGTGCATCCGACGATTTCACCGTCGATGGATATTCAGGTCTCGTCGAACTTTGAGCGCGCGCTGCACCTCGCCTATGGCGGCGACGGCGGCGCGATTGCGCAACTCATGGAGGAGCAGCGCAGCGGCGGCTTCAGCGTCAGTCAAGGCGCCTTGCAGGCCCTGCGCGAAATCTACACCTCCGGCCGCGCCTCGGAAGCGGAAACATCCGCCGCGATTCGTGCCGCGCGGGAGCGGACGGGAGAGCTTCTGTGCCCCCATACCGCCGTCGGCTATCACGTCGCGCAGGACCATCAGGGGGCGACGCCGATGGTCACGCTCGCCACCGCGCATCCGGCCAAGTTCCCCGACGCGGTCGAGGCCGCCACCGGTATCCGTCCCCCGCTGCCCCCACGCATGGCCGATCTGTTCGACCGGCCCGAGCGTATCGCCCGCGTCGAGAATGATCTCCACGCCATCGAGACCCTGATCGAAGGAAACCGCGCCGCATGAGCACACAGCTCCACCGCCTGTCCAACGGCGTCCGCGTCGTCACCGAACACATGCCAAGCCTGCAATCCGCCGCCGTGGGCGTCTGGGTCGGCGCGGGCGGACGCCACGAGGCGCCGGAGCAGAACGGCATCGCGCATTTCCTCGAACACATGGCCTTCAAGGGCACCACCCGGCGCAGCGCCCTGCAAATCGCCGAGGAGATCGAGGATGTCGGCGGCTACATCAACGCCTACACCTCGCGCGAGGTGACGGCCTACTACGCACGCGTCTTGGCGGCCGACGTGCCGCTGGCGGTGGATATGATTGCCGACATCGTGCTCAACCCCGTCTTCGACCCCCGCGAGATCGAGATCGAGCGTGGTGTGATCCTCCAGGAGATCGGACAGGCCCTCGACACGCCCGACGACATCATCTTCGACTGGCTGCAGGAGGCGGCTTATCCCGAGCAGCCCATGGGCCGCACGATCCTCGGCCCGGCCGAGCGGGTCGAGGCGTTCAACCGCGCCGACCTGCAACGCTTCACGCAGCAGCATTACGGGCCGGACCAGATCATCCTCGCCGCCGCGGGGGCCGTCGATCACGACGCCCTCTGCCGACTGGCCGAGGATGCCTTTGGCCACCTCACCCGCCGCCCGCAGGCCCTGCCCGATCCGAGCCGGTTCAAGGGCGGTGAGTTCCGCGTGGAGAAGGCGCTGGAACAGGCCCATTTCGCCATCGGGTTCGATCAGCCCGGCTACCGCGACGATGCGATCTATACGGCGCAGGTTTTTGCGGGCGCCATGGGGGGCGGCATGTCGTCGCGCCTGTTCCAGGAAGCGCGGGAACGGCGCGGTCTGTGCTATTCGATCTTCGCCAGCATCGGCGCCTGTTCGGATGCCGGGATGCTGACGATCTATGCCGGGACCGGTGGGGCGGATGTGGCCGACCTCGCGCACCTGACCATCGACGAGCTCAAGCGGGCCGCCGACGACATGAGCGAGGCCGAGATCGCCCGCGCCCGTGCGCAGATGAAGTCGGGGATGCTGATGGGGCTGGAGAGCCCGTCGAGCCGGGCCGAGCGTCTTGCCCGCGTCGTGGCCATCTGGGATCGGGTTCCGCCCCTGTCGGAAGCCATCGCCAAGATCGACGCGGTGGATGTGGCGGGCGTGCGTGCGCATGCGCAGGCGCTTGCGGGAACCGCCCCGGCGCTGGCTCTCTATGGTCCGGTGGATCGCGCGCCCGAGGCCGCGGCCCTTCGGGCGAGGCTCGCTGCGTGATCCTTGCCCCCCTTCGCAAGCCGCGGATCGAGACGGAGCGGATGGTGCTGCGCCTGCCGCAACACTCCGATTACCGTGACTGGACCGCTTTGCGCGAAGGCTCGGCCCGGTTCCTGCAACCGTGGGAGCCGGAATGGGCGCGAGATCATCTCAGCCGCCGCAGCTTTACCAACCGCGTGCAATGGGCCTCGCGCAGCTTCGGCCAGGGCGCGGCGCTCGCGCTGTTCCTGACGCGCAAATCGGACGGCGTGCTGCTGGGTGCGCTGACGCTCGACAACATCCGCCGGGGGCCGGCCCAGACCGGAACGCTGGGCTACTGGATCGGACAGCCCCACGCCCGGCAGGGCTACATGCGCGAGGCGATCGTCGCGGTGGCGCACCACGCCTTCGCGCGCCTCGATCTGAGCCGGCTGGAGGCCGCATGCCTCGAGGAGAACGTGGCGTCGCGCGGCCTACTGGAGCGGTCGGGGTTCAAATACGAGGGCGTCGCGCAGAGCTATCTTCAGATCGCGGGGCGCTGGCGCAACCATGTCCTTTACGCGATGCTTCGCTCGGATCGCCGCGGGCGCGCCTGACACCGCCTTCGCGCCCCTGCCGGTGACGAAATTGCCCCTGCGGCACAGCGCGCGGTTGCCCCCGGACGTCATCCTTGCTTGAATCGGGTCACACGCGATCCGCCCCCGCCCGGATGGGAGAGCCCGATGATCCGCCTGCTTCTATGCCTGATCCTGCTGCCCGCGCTCGCTTCGGCGCAGGACAGGCGGCCCAGCCACTGTATCGCCATCGCCGAGGCGCCGGGGCTTGAATACCTGCATCATGCGTCCTTCGCCGAGCCGCTGGAGGCGCATACGGTGCGGTTGAATTACGTCGATCACGCCATGTTCCTGCTGGAGACCGAGGGCGGCCTTCGCGCGGTGACCGACTACACGGGCTTCCTCGGCTCCGTCCAAGCGCCTGATGTGGTGACGATGAACCGCGCCCATATCTCGCACTGGACGCCGACGCCCGCGCCCGACATCGGGCACGTCCTGCCCGGCTGGTCCGAGCGGGTGGGCGAGCCGGTCGATCATCACCTCGATCTGGGCGAGATGCTGGTGCGCTCCGTCTCGACCGACATCCGGTTCTCGGTCGGCGGCGGGGTGGAGCGGAACGGCAACGCCATCTTCGTCTTCGAAGTGGCGGGCCTGTGCATTGGCCATCTGGGCCATCTTCACCACGAGCCGGACGCCGCACAATACGCCGCGCTCGGACGGCTCGACGTCGTGATGGCGCCGGTGGACGGGGGCCTGACGCTGGACCTGCCGACGATGATCGCGGTGCTGCAACGCCTGCGTTCGTCGGTCGTGATCCCGATGCACTGGTTCGGCACGGCCTCGCTGGAGCGGTTTCTCGACGGGATGGCGGGCGATTTCGAAATCGACCGCCGCGACGCGAGCTTCGTCGAGGTGTCGCTGAACACCCTGCCCTCCCGGCCGACGGTCGTCGTGCTGCAACCGCGCCTTCTTACGGAGATGGAATGAAGGATTTGACCTCCGCCACCGGCGACTTCGCCGAGCGGCTTCGCCGGGATCTGCCCGCCGCTGCGTTTCGGGAGATGGAGCCCCGCTACCTCGAGGAGCCGCGCGGCCGCTGGGCGGGGCGCGACGGTCTGCTGCTGGCCCCCGGCACCACCGAGGAGGTCGCCACGATTGTCCGTGCCGCCGCCGACGCGTGCGTTCCCGTTGTCCCCTATGGCGGAGGAACAGGCCTTGTCGGAGGGCAGATCGCGGCGGATCTGGACGCGCCGATCGTCCTGTCGCTGGAGCGGATGAACAGGATCCGCAAGGTAGACGCGACCGAAAACGCGATTACCGTCGAGGCGGGCGTGATCCTGCAATCCGTGCAGGAGGCGGCCGAGGCGGCGGACAGGCTTTTCCCCCTGACCATCGCGGCGCAGGGATCGGCCCGGATCGGCGGCGTCCTCTCGACCAATGCGGGCGGCGTGAACGTCCTGCGCTACGGCAATGCGCGCGACCTGTGCCTCGGGATCGAGGCGGTGCTGCCGGACGGGTCAATCCTGCGCGGCCTGTCGCCGCTGCGCAAGAACAACACCGGCTACGACCTGCGGCATCTCCTGATCGGGGCGGAGGGGACGCTGGGCATCATCACGGCCGCGACGCTCAAGCTGCTGCCCCGCCCGGTCCATACCGGTGCCGCGATGATGGCGGTGCGCGATCCGGCGGCGGCGCTCGATCTGCTGAACCTCGCGCGCGACCGCATCGGCGAGGGCGTCTCCGCCTTCGAATTGATCGGACGCATGGGTCTCGATTTTCTGGCCGAGACGATGCCGGAGGTCCGGCTCCCTCTGGGGACACCCGATTGGTCGGTCCTGATCGACCTCGGGCTGGGTGTATCGGGCGATCCGCAGGCGGCGCTCGAGGATCTGTTCGCCGTCGCCCATGAGGCCGCCCTCGTCACCGACGGCGTCGTCGCGCAGTCCGAGGGACAACGCCGCGACTTCTGGACCCTGCGGGAGTCGATCCCCGAGGCAAACCGGCGCATCGGCTCCGTCTCCTCACATGACATTTCGGTGCCGATCGCCTCGATCCCGGCTTTCATCTCCGAAGGCCCGGCGGCCATTGCAGCAATCGGAGAGTTCCGGATCAACTGCTTCGGCCATGTCGGCGACGGCAACCTGCATTACAACGTGTTTCCGATGCCGGGCCGGTCACGTGCCGATCACGACGAGGACCGCAAAGCGATCAAGACGGCCGTGCATGACCTTGTGCACGCCCATCACGGATCGGTCAGCGCCGAACACGGGGTGGGCCGGCTCAAGGTCGGCGATCTGGAAACTTACCTGGATCCGGGAAAGCTCGCGGCGATGCGCGCGATCAAGCGGGCGCTGGATCCGGCGGGGATCCTGAACCCCGGTGCGGTCCTGCGGGCGAACTGAGGCGCAGGCGATGGCACACGGTCAAGGCGCGAGACATCGGAAAAGGTGCGCCCTGCCTTAGGGAACCGGCAGGGCGCCGGGGGGAAAACATGGCCGTTATTGACCACACCTCAGGATTGCCGCCAAATGGTTAACAAATGGTTACCGCGCAGTCGGGAACGCGAAGAGGATCACGCGCCTTCGAACGCACACAATGCGTGGACCGGCATCCCCATCGCGTCCAGCGCCGCACGTCCGCCCAGATCGGGCAGGTCGATGACGAACGCGCAGCCGACGACCTCCGCGCCCAGCCGCTCCAGAAGCGCGATACCGGCCTTTGCCGTGCCGCCCGTGGCAAGAAGGTCGTCGACGAGGAGCACCTTCGCCCCGGCGGGCAGGGCATCGCGATGCACTTCCAGCGTCGCGGTCCCGTATTCCAGCGCATAATCCTGCGCGAAGGTTTCGCCCGGCAGCTTGCCCGCCTTGCGCACTGGCACGAAGCCGGTGCCCAGTTGATGCGCCATCGCCCCACCTAGAATGAAGCCCCGCGCCTCGAGCCCCGCAATCGCGTCGATCCGCGTGCCTGCGAACGGTGCCAGAAGCTGATCGACGCAAAGCCGCATGCCCCGCGCATCGGCGAACAGCGTCGTGACGTCCCGAAAGAGGATCCCCTCATGCGGGAAGTCGGGAATGGTGCGGATGTAGTCCCGCACGGTCTTGGTATGCATGTCAGTTTTCCTTGTCTTCCGCACCGCGCGCATAATGTCGGCGCAGCGCCATCGCATCCTGTCCCGTCAGCCGCGTGACCGAGTTGCCGGTCTCCGAAAAGAGCGAGCGGCGATAGGCGGGGCCTGCGATGTCGGTCATGAGGCCCAATCCCTGCACGATTTCCTCAAGCAGGATTGAGGCGATCTCACGGCTGGGCGCGGAGGCCGAGACCGCGATCACGGCATGCCCGATCTCGCCATCCCGCGCCCGCAGCGCCACCCGGCCGAGTTCCAGCACGGCCCCGTCCAGATCGGGCACACCGGTGCCGGTCACAACCTCCCCCGGGACCGCATCGACGACGTGGATCTCGATATCCGCCGGCGCGTCCGTGGCACGCCGCAGCGTGATCCGCGCCCCAAGCGCGTTGACCTGCGCAATGGCAGCCTCGAGGCCCGTTTCGTAGAGCATGCGCCGATCGGCGGAGAGGTCATCCGGCAGCGAACTCAGCGCGATGGACACAGCCTCCTCCCGCGCCTGCGGCCAGCGCAGGAACGGCTTGTGGCAGGCCCCGCCGGGCGGAGCGGCACAGGCGACGGCGCGGTAGAAATTCTCGTCCGACAAAGTGCCGTGGGTGAAGACGAATTCCTGCGCCGCCGCCGGAGCGGCGAGCAGAAGCAAGAGCCCAAATCTCACAGCACTCGGCCCGCAATTCCGCGCAACCGTTCGACCATGCCGGGATCGCGCGCGTCAGGGGCGGTCAGCACCGCATGTTCCAGCGCCCTGTCGCAGCCCTCGGCGCAGCCGCCGCCAGAGACGTGCGACGGCAAGGCCGCGACCATCGCCGTGGCGAGTTCGGCATTGCCGTGCAACGTCTTGAGGATCTCGTCGATCTGCACGGAGCCGTGGTCGGGATGCCAGGAATCGTAGTCGGTGATCATGGCGACGGAGGCATAATGCAGCTCCGCCTCTCGGGCGAGCTTGGCCTCCGGCATGTTGGTCATGCCGATCACGTCGCACCCCCAGTCGCGGTAGAGCCGGGATTCCGCCAAGGTGGAGAATTGCGGCCCTTCCATCGCAAGATAGGTGCCGCCTTCATGCACCCGCGCCCCGCCCGCCCGTGCCGCCGCCGCGCAGGCCGCCGACAATGCCGGACAAACGGGGTGCGCGACCGAAACATGCGCCACGAGACCCGGGCCGAAGAATGATTTGTCGCGGGCGAAGGTGCGGTCGATGAACTGGTCCACGATCACGAAATCGCCCGGCGCCATCGCGTCGCGGAACGAGCCGCAGGCAGAGACGGAGACGAGATGCGTCACCCCCGCCGCCTTCATGGCGGCGATATTGGCGCGGTAGGGAATGGAACTGGGAGTATGACGGTGCCCGCGCCCGTGACGGGGCAGGAACACCATGCGCATCCCGTTCATTCGTCCTTCGAACAGCGCATCCGACGGTGCGCCGAAGGGCGTGTCCACGTCGCGCCAGCCGGCCCCCTCCAGCCCCGCGACCGCATAAAGCCCGGAGCCGCCGATTATGCCGATGACCGGATCGCTCACGCCGTCCCTCCCTATGGTCCGCACCGACCCTGCCCGCGGCGCGGGCGAAGCGCAACGGTCCTGCGGCTATGCGGGTGCGGTCGTCGCGTCCGCTCCTGTTCGGCAGCGTCCTTTCGAAGCAGGTTGGAACGGCGTATGCCGCGGCGGACACGGCCGATCTGTCGGATGTCGCCTACCCGGCGCGAACCATGCGACCGAAACCGCCGCGTGCGAGATTTGCAACCGGTCCCTCGCGCCTGGGACCGCCTCCACGACCCTCAGGCCGCCGCGAGGTCCCTGAGCCTGACCGGATCTGCAAAACCGAAATGGCGGCCGAGCGCGCCTTTGAATTCGGACCATTCCATCGGCTCGTGCCACGCCATCGGGCGGCTGCCCTCCTCGAGGCGGAGACTGTCATGGCCGTCGAAGCGGGTGATCAGCTGACCCGGCGCGCCGTTGTCGGTCACCGATGTCCAGCGTTGGCTGAGCGCGAAGTGGCCGAAGCCGTAGACGGTCTTGTGCGCACGCGCCCGCTCGGGCAGCCGGGCCGCGGCGCCGGCGCCCATGAATGGCCTGCGCGACCTGTAGGCGCGCGGCGACTGCCCGGCGTAGAGCGCGACGACGAGGCTGTGGGCGACCGAGAAGCTCCAGGCCGGAACCCCCGCCCCCGCCATTCCCGCCGCCATCCGACGCAGCCGTTCCACGTAGGAGGTCGCCAACGCGTCATCGTCGTCGATGCGGAATTGCGGCACCGCTCCAAAGCCCAACCGTTCCAGCGCCGGCAGCAGCGCCAAGTCGACGCGCGGGGCGTCGGAGACCACCACGTGCACCCGATCGGAGGCATGGCTCTCCAACCGCTCCCGACAGGCGGCGGGCATCAGGTCCGAGGTCAGCAGGACCAGATGCCAGTTTGGATCCGTCTGCGCGGCCAGCGACGGCAGAAGCAGCGTCTCCAGCGTGCGAAACCGAAGCGCCATGCGCGCGGGAGCATAGAGCGTCTCGGCCAGTTCCAGACGCTTCTCCGTCGCCTGCGCCTCGTCGAGGTCGCGCCAGGCGACCCAGTCGCCGCGTCCCGCGAAGGAAAAGCGGCAGAGCCCGACGACGGGTTCACTCACCGGGCCGGCTCAGGGAAAACAGGCTCTCAACGCGGCTGTAATCGCGGTAGCCCAGCCGCGCCATCGGGCCGAAGGTCATGACGTCGAAGCGCCCGTCCCGCAGGCAATCGTCACGCATGTGCACGCCCGTCACCTCCCCGAACACTGCGAAATTGGCCTCGCCCGCAAGCGCGACGATCTGCGTGACGCGGCATTCCAGCGATGCGGGCGCGTCGGCCACGCGCGGACAATCGATCGTGTCGCATTCGGCCTTGGCGGCGCCGGAGAGCAGGAATTCGTCCGTCCCGGCCGGATGCGCGCCCGAAGAGGCATTCATCGTGTCGCGCGCCGCGTATTCCACGATGTTGACGCAAAAGACGCCCGATTCCCGCGCCTGCGCGACGCTGTCCTTGGTGCCCTCGCGGTCCTCCTTGGCGGAGGTCGAGGCGAACATCACCTGCGGCGGAACATAGGCGACGGCGTTGAAGAACGAATAGGGTGCGAGGTTGTCACCCTTGGCACCGCGGGTCGAAATCCATCCGATGGGCCGAGGCGATACAATGGCGTTGAACGGATTGTGCGGAAGGCCGTGGCCGTCTTCGGGGCGGTAGAACATGTAGGGCTCCGTGCATATTCGCCGCAGGACTAGCCCCGCGGCGCGCGAAACGCCACAAGGCCGCTCATGGAACTTGCGCGAGAAACCGATGCCGACGGTCCGGAGGTGGAGGCCCTTCTGGATACCTGCTTTGCGCCGGGGCGGCGGGCGCTGTCGTCCTATCGGCTGCGCGAGGGCGTGCCGCCGGCGCGTAATCTCTGTCTGGTGGCGCGCGCCTCGGGCGGAGAAGTGGCCGCCGCGGTCCGGTACTGGCCCGTCCGGGTGGGCACGCACGATGCGATGCTGCTGGGTCCGATCGCCGTTCACCCCACGCGGCAGGGCGAGGGGCTGGGCGCCTGGATCATGGGGGCGAGCCTCGACCGCGCCGCCGTGGCGGGTGTGAAACGGATCTTGCTGGTGGGCGACGCCCCCTATTACGGGCGGTTCGGATTCCGGCGGCTCGACGGCGTGATCATGCCGCCGCCGACCAATCCCGAACGGGTTCTGGGCCTGTGGGACTGGGACGGCGTCGCGGGCGAGGTCGTGCGGGCGACATGATGCGGTGCCCGCGACTTGCCGCCGCGCCCGACCTCGCCCATATCCTGTGACATGACAGATGCACGCCTCCGCTCCGACCAGATCCTCGAACCGCTCGACCGGGAGGCGGAGCTTGACCGGTTGGCCGAAAAGCTGCGCGATGCCTCGGGCGTAGGCCTGCAACTGCTCAACATGGTCGGCACGCAGGCCGAGAACCTGATCGACATGCTGCCGCAGACGGTGCGCGGCGGCCTCGAACGCGCCACCGCCGCCGCGCTGGAGCAGTCGTTCCGCGCCGCCGCCGCCTCGCGCGGACGGGTCGCCGACACGTCGGACTGGCTGACCCGCGCGATCACGCTGGGCACGGGCGCGGCGGGCGGGTTCGGGGGACTCGCCTCCGCGCTGGCGGAACTGCCGGTGACGACGACGATCATCTTGCGGGCCATTCAGGGTATCGCGGACGAGCACGGGTTCGATCCTGCCAAGCCCGAAGTGCGGGCCGCCTGCCTCAAGGTCTTTGCCGCCGCCGGACCGCTCGACGACGACGATGGCAGCGATCTCAGCTTCATCACCCTGCGCCTGTCGGTCACCGGGCCCGCATTGTCAGGCATGATCGCAAAGATCGCCCCGCGCCTGGCCGTGCCACTGGGCCAGAAGCTCGCCGCGCAGGCGGTTCCGGTTCTCGGATTGGCGGCAGGAGCGGCGACGAATTACGTCTTCACCTCCTATTATCAGGAGATGGCCCGCGTTCAGTTCGGTCTGATGCGTCTGGCGGAGCAGGAGGACGAGCCGCTCGAACACCTCGTCCACGATCTGAAGAAGCGGCTTCTCTGAGGCCTGCCGCGTACGGTTTGGATCCGGAGGCCTCAGAATTCCTGCGCGGGGCGGCCGGTCAGCGTCCGCAGGCCCTCGATCGTGATGAGCCCGGACAGGATCAGCCAGATAAGCAGTCCCGAGAGCACGAGCGAGATGACCGTGACCCACAACATGCGCGGCCCCAGCCGGAACTTCTCCGGGCTGGAGGCATGGGTCCCGTGCAGCCGCGCGCCGCGGTCGCCCTGCGTGTCCTGCCCGATCTGAAGACTGATCAGGAAGATCATCGCCCAGACCATCGCGAAGAGCACGAAGCCCGAAAAGAAACCGATCATGACGCAGCCTCAGGCTCGGCAGCTTTGCCAACTTCCTCGAGCTCGACCAGCGTTCCGGTGAAATCCTTCGGATGCAGGAACAGGACAGGGTTGCCATGCGCGCCGATCTTCGGCTCGCCGTCACCCAGAACCCGCGCGCCCGCGGCCGTCAGCCGGTCACGCGCCGCGCCGATATCGGCGACCTCGTAGCAGAGATGGTGAATGCCCCCGGCGGGGTTCTTTTCAAGGAAGCCCACGATCGGGCTATCTGCCCCGAGGGGATGCAGCAATTCGATCTTGGTGTTGGGAAGCGTGACGAACACCACCGTGACCCCATGCTCCGGCAGGTCCTGCGGGGCCCCCACCTGCGCCCCCAACGTGTCGCGATATTGCGCGGACGCCGCTTGGAGGTCGGGAACGGCGATGGCCACATGATTGAGTTTTCCGATCATGGCAGGCTTATCGCCGCACGCAGGCACAGGAACAAGCCGGGGATTCACCTTTCGTTAGGCATAGAGGCGGCATTGTGGCGCAGAATGCCGAGGAGAATCAGCCCATGCCGAATTCGGACAGCACCCGCACCGACATCGCCAAACCCACCGATTTTGCGCTTCGCCCTGCCCCCACGCCGCAGCGTCCGCTCCTCGGGCAGACTGTCCTTCTGGTGGAAGACAGCCGCTACGCGTCGGAGGCCATTCGCCTGCTGAGCCTGCGCTCCGGTGCGCGGATCCGGCGGGCCGACTGCATCGCCAGCGCGGAACGGCACCTGCTGACCTACCGCGCGGGTGTGGCCATCGTCGATCTGGGCCTGCCCGACGGGTCGGGGCTGGAACTGATCGCGCGCCTCGCCAACGCGACGCAGCGGCCCGACGTCATCCTGGCAACCTCCGGGCAGGCCGCCGACGTGGTGGAAGAAGACGCGCTGGCCGCCGGGGCCGACGGGTTCCTGCCGAAACCGGTCGAAAGCCTCGAATCCTTCCAGCAGCTCATCCTGCGTCACTTGCCCTCCGCCCTGTGGCCGCGCGGCCTGCGGATCGTCGGGTCGGAGACGATCGAGCCCGACACGCTCGCCCTGACCGAAGACCTGATCCGTGCGGAGCGGATGGCCGAGGAGGCGTCGGCGACGCCCGCCTTCATCGCGAACTTCCTCGCCGGGCTGGCGCGGACCGGCCGCGATCCTGCCCTGCTGGCCGAGGCCGAGGGTCTAGCCAGCCGCACACTCGACGATATCCGCCCGGCGCTGCGCCGCATGATCGAAGCGCGGCGCGAGACGAAGTCCGCGATCTAATTCGCCCCCATCTCCGACAGGCGCCGGATCTGCCGGCCCTCCGCGTCGAAATTGTCCGGTGCGAGCCAAGCTTGGTGTGCCTCCCGCAGGCGCGGCCAATCGTCGTCGACGATCGCGAACCAAGCCGTGTCGCGATTGCGCCCCTTGACGATCATGTGCTGGCGAAACGTCCCCTCATAGGTGAAGCCGAGTCGCTCCGCAGCCTGGCGCGAGGCCGCGTTTCCGGCATTGCACTTCCATTCCACTCTGCGGAACCCCGACGCGAAGCAGTGGTCCAGCAGCAGATGGATCGCCTCCGTCGCGGCAGGTCTGCGTTGCAAGCCGGGCGAGAAGGCGATGTTGCCGATCTCGATCACGCCGTGCTCACGGTCCGCCCGCATCAACGCGACCACTCCCGACCAGCCTTGTGCGCCCCGAACCGCGTAGAAGGCCGGATCATCAGTCGCCGCCGCGCCTTCGGCCCAGAGGCGGTAGACCTGTGGATCGGGAAACGGGCCGTAAGGCAGGTAGCGCCAGTGCGATTCGTCCGTCGGGTTCGCCGCATGCAGGGCCTCGACATGCGCGGGGTCCAGCCGCTCCAGCCGTGCGAATCGGCCCTCCAGCGCGTCGGGCGGCGACCAGTGGAGCGGGAAGCGTTCGGGGCTCATCGCGGCGCCATCCGGATCGCGCCGTCGAGGCGGATGACCTCGCCGTTCAGCATCGGATTCGTGGCGATCTGTTCCACCAGCATCGCAAACTCCTCCGGCCGGCCGAGCCGCGATGGATACGGCACCTGTCCGCCCAGCGAATCCTGCACCTCCTGCGGCAGACCTTGCAACATCGGCGTCAGGAACAGCCCCGGCGCGACGGCTACGACACGAATGCCAAGGGAGGCCAGATCCCGCGCCATCGGTAGCGTCATCGCCGCGACCCCGCCCTTGGATGCGGCATAGGCGACCTGCCCGACCTGCCCCTCATAGGCGGCGACGGAGGCGGTATTGACGATGACGCCGCGCTCCTTGTCCGGCCCGCGCTCGTCCTGCCGCGCCATGATCGCCGCGGCGGCCGAGGCGCAGTTGAACGTGCCGGTCAGGTTGATCGCGATCGTCCGGGCGAAGAGGTCCGGATCGTGCGCTCCGTCCCGCCCCACGGTCTTGGCGCCCGGTGCGACGCCCGCGCAATTGACCATCAGGTCGAGACGTCCGCCCTCGGCCACTCGCTCCAGCGCCGCCGCGCAGGCCGAGGCGTCGGTCACGTCGAGCGGCAGGTAGCTGCCGCCGATCTCGCCCGCCAGCGCCGCGCCCTCCTCGCTGCGGTCGAGCACGGTCACCGACCCGCCCGCCGCCGCGACCCGCCGGGCCACCGCCGCGCCCAGGCCCCCGGCCCCGCCGGCAATTGCCGCCACGCACCCATTCAATTCCATCGCGCCCTCCCTGATCCGTTTCCGGAAGGGTAGCGGGACGGAACGGCGGTGCAACAGGCCGGCAGCTGCGGAATCTTGTGGAGAAGCCCGTATCCGCCCTTTACAGGCCCCCGGACCGCCCCCACCATATGTTGTGTACTTGACGGGGCCCCGATCATACGGCTCGACAATGGACCGAGACCTATGGCTCCCTGCCCGTTCGAGCGGAAGGACAGGACATGATCCATCAGCGCCAGCAATTCTCGCAGACGGGCGATCTGCACCCGATCGATCTCGTGGAGACGGTCGCACAGACGCAGGACTGGGTCTTTGATCGCGTCGGCGACGATCAGATCGCGATGGTGGTCGAGGGGCAGTGGCGCAGCTACTCCGTCACGCTCGCCTGGTCGGATTCCGACGAGACCCTCCGTCTGCTGTGCTGCTTCGAGATGGAGCCGCCGGAATCCAGCCTGCCCGTGCTCTACGAGGCGCTGAACCTTGCCAACGACGATTGCTGGACAGGATCCTTCAGCTATTGGGCGGATCAGAAGATGATGGTTTGGCGCTACGGGCTGGTGCTTGCCGGCGGCGCCTGCGCCGAGGGTGAGCAGGTCGCGGCCATGGTGGCCGAGGCGATCGAGGCGGGCGAGCGGTACTACCCGGCCTTCCAACTCGTGTGCTGGGGTGGCCGTGCGCCGGCGGATGCGATGCAGATCGCGATGGCCGAGGCCTACGGCCACGCTTGACTTGCACGCCGCCGCCGCGCCCGGCAAGTTGCGGCCGGGAGGATGATTGATGGATTTCACCGATATCGAGGCGCGCGGCGTCGTATTGCTGGGTTGCGGCAAGATGGGCGGCGCGATGCTGGCCGGATGGCTGGACCGGGGGCTCTCGCCCGGCGCGGTCCATGTGATCGATCCGAAGCCGTCGGACTGGCTCCGCAATACCGGCGTGCATCTGGACGGCGGCCTGCCCGACAGCCCCGCAATCACCCTCATCGCGGTCAAGCCGCAGATGATGGGCGATGCCCTGCCTGCGTTGCAGGACCTCGACGATACGCTTTACGTCTCGATCGCCGCGGGCACGACGATTGGTGCTTTTGAGGCAGTATTCGGGGCCGAGGCCCGGATCGTGCGGGCGATGCCGAACACACCGGCCGCCATCAGCCAAGGCATCACGGCCATCGTCGGCAACGACGCGGCCACGGCGGACGATCTCGATCTGGCCGACCTGTTCCTGTCGGCCGTGGGTGAGGTCGTGCGCCTGAACGACGAAAGCGAGATGGATGCCGTGACCGGCCTCTCCGGCTCGGGCCCCGCCTACGTCTTCCACATGATCGAGGCGATGACGGCCGCGGGCGAGGCGCAGGGCCTTGCCCCCGAACTCGCCCTCCGCCTGGCGCGGGCGACGGTGGCGGGCGCCGGCGCGCTGGCCATGTCGGGCGAGGATCCGGAACAGTTGCGCAAGAACGTGACCTCGCCGAACGGCACGACGCAGGCCGGGCTCGAGGTCCTGATGGAGGAGTTGCAGGACCTGATGGCCCGCACCGTCGCCGCTGCGGCCGACCGCTCGCGCGAGTTGCGGGGATGAGCGATCTCGACTTCGAGACGTTCCAGCAGGTCGACATCCGCGTCGGCCGGATCGTCCGGGCCGAACCCTTTCCCGAGGCGCGCAAGCCAGCGATCAAGATGTGGATCGACTTCGGCCCGGAGATCGGCGAGCGAAAGACCTCGGCCCAGGTGACGCGGCATTACACGGCCGAGGGCCTGATCGGGCGGCAGGTCGTGGCTGTGGTCAACTTTCCGCCCCGTCAGATCGGGCGCTTCATGTCCGAGGTGCTGGTCCTCGGGCTGCCTGATTCGGATGGGGAGGTTGTGCTTCTGGCGCCTGACCATGATGTGCCCGAGGGGGGGCGGATGCATTGAAGCTGCTCGTCTCCCGCACCCTGCCCGACAGCGTGATGGCCGCGGCGCGCGACCGGTTCGCCGTCACGTGCCGCGAAACGACGCAGCCGATGGATCCCTTCGAATGTCGTGCGGCGCTTGCGGAACATGACGTGGTTCTGACGACACTCGGCGACGCGTTCGGAGCGAAAGCTTTTGAGGGCACGATCCGAGCCCGTGGCCTCGCGAATTTCGGCGTGGGTTACAACCATATCGACGCCGCCGCGGCCCGTGCGGCGGGCGTGGAGGTCACGAACACCCCGGGCGCCGTCACAGATGCGACGGCCGACATTGCCGTGACCCTGATCCTGATGGCGGCGCGTCGTGCGGGCGAAGGTGAACGGCTGGTCCGGGACGGCAAATGGACGGGCTGGCACCCGACGCAGATGCTGGGGATGCATGTCACCGGCAAGACGCTCGGCATCATCGGCATGGGCCGGATCGGTCAGGCGGTCGCCCGGCGCTGTCATCGGGGCTTCGACATGGATGTCGTGTTCTGGAACCGGTCCACGAAGGAGATCGAGGGCGCGCGGCAGCTTTCCTCCGTCGCCGAAGTCTGCGCCGCATCCGACATCGTGGCGGTGACCGTTGCCGCCACGCCCGAGACGCGGCACCTCATGGACGAGGAGGCCCTTGCCGCGATGCGGCCGCACGCAATCCTCGTCAACACGGCGCGCGGCGACGTGGTGGACGAGCCCGCCTTGATCGCGGCGCTGAGGGCCGGTGGCATCGCGGCAGCGGGTCTCGACGTCTATGAGCAGGAGCCGCACGTGCCGGAGGCGCTCCGTGCGCTCGAGAACGTGACGCTCCTGCCTCATCTCGGGACGGCGGCGCTGGAGGTGCGGGAGGCCATGGGGCGCATGGCGCTGGAGAATGCGATCGCGATGGCCGAGGGACGTACGCCGCCAAACCCGGTCTGAAAAACGCACGCTGCTTTGCGGTCGCCTGCGGGGCGCCTTGACGGGGACCTGATTACGGCCCCCGCCGCAGCAATGCGTGTCAGATTCCGTCGACGCAGACGTATTTCGTATCGAGGTAATCCTCGAGTCCCTGACTGCCGCCCTCCTTGCCGAGGCCGCTTTCCTTCACCCCGCCGAAGGGGGCCTCGACGGTGGTGATGAGGCCGGAATTGATGCCGATCATCCCGTATTGCAGCCCCTCGTTCAGGCGGAACGCACGCCCGAGATCGCGGGTATAGGCGTAGCAAGCCAGCCCGTAGACCGTGTCATTGGCCATCTCGATCGCTTCCTCCTCGGTCTCGAACCGAAAGACCGGCGCGAGCGGCCCGAAGATTTCCTCGGTTGCGAAGCGCATGGCCTGCGTGGCGCCCGTCACGATGGTCGGCGTGAAGAACGTGCCTCCTTTTTCGTGGCGGCCACCGCCGGTAACGATTTCCGCACCCTTTTCCGTGGCATCGGCCACGAAGGCTTCGACCTTTTCGACGGCATCCGCGTCGATCATCGGCCCCTGCTCCACACCCGCCTCGCGGCCGTCACCGACCTTCAGCGCCTCCGTCGCGGCCTTCAGTTTGGCCACGAAGGCATCGTGGATGCCCGCCTGCACATAGATGCGGTTGGCGCAGACACAGGTCTGGCCGGCATTGCGGAATTTCGACGCCATCGCGCCCGCGACCGCCGCGTCCAGATCGGCGTCGTCGAAGACGATGAACGGCGCGTTGCCGCCAAGTTCCATCGAAACCTTCTTCACCGTATCGGCCGATTGCCGGATCAGTTCCTTGCCCACCTCCGTCGAGCCGGTGAAGGTGATCTTGCGGACGCGGGCATCGTCCATGATCGTGCCCGCGATGTCGCGGGCGGAGCCGGTGACGATATTCACGACACCCTCGGGATAGCCCGCTTCTTCGGCCAGCGCGCCCCAGGCGAGGCCGCTATAGGGGGTGGCGGTTGCCGGCTTGGCGACGACGGTGCAGCCCGCGGCGAGCGCCGGAGCGAGCTTGCGCGCAAGCATGGAGCTCGGGAAATTCCAGGGGGTGATCATGCCGACCACGCCGACGGCGTGCTTGGTCACGAGGATGCGCCGCCCGTTCACACCCGCCGGCACGATTTCGCCCTTGGCCCGCCGCGCCTCCTCCGCGAACCAGCGGATGTATTGCGCGCCGATGACGATCTCGCCCTTCGCTTCGGCGAGCGGCTTGCCCATTTCCACCGTCAGCAGTTCCGCCAAATCCGCCTGGTTATCCATCAGCGCGTCGTGCAACCGCCAGAGGAGCGCCACCCGGTCCATCAGGGCCATGTCGCGAAATGCCGGAAATGCCGCCGCCGCCGCGTCGATCGCGCGCCCGGTCTCGGCCCGGCCCGCCTTTGGGATGGTTCCGATGGTTTCGCCCGTCGCGGGATTGGTCACATCGATCGTGGCGCCCGAATCCGCGCCGACCCAGCGGCCACCGATCAGGTTCGCCTCCCGCATCCACGCCTTGAAGCCGGTTCCGTCGAGCATGATCGTCATCCTTTCGTGAATGTGAAGGTCGTCGTCTGTTCGTAGGTTTCTCCCGGCCGCAGGATACTGTCGGGAAAATCCGGGCGGTTCACCGCGTCGGGCCAGACCTGTGCCTCGAGCGCCACCCCGGCATGGGCGCGGTACGTTCGGCCGCCGAGGCCAGGCACCTGTGTATTCAGCTTGGCCCCGTCATAGACCTGCAGGCCCGGCTCCGTCGTCGCAAGGACCATCTCGACGCCGCTTACCTCGGACCTCAGCCTAGCCACGTCGCGCAGTTCGACCCGCCGATCCGACAGGCACAGATTGTGGTCGAGCAGCCCCTCGCCCGGCAAGGCGCGGCCGCGGCGGAAATCCAGCGGCGTGCCGTCCACCGGAGCAGTGCCGGTCGGGATCATGTCGTCATTGACCGTGACGTAGCGGTCGGCATCCACCGTCAGCACGTGCCGGGCGATATCGTCCGTGTCGTCGAGCCGCCAATACGTATGGTGCGCAAGGTTAACCGGCGTCGGCGCGTCGGTCGTGGCGCGATAGAGGACCCGCAGCGTCGCCGGGGCGAGGCAGGCGAATTGCGCCTCAATCCACATCGCACCGGGAAAGCCCATCTCGCCATCCGCGAGAGCGAGGCCGAACGCAATCATGTCGTCGTCATGCGCCAGAAGCTGCCAGACCTGGTCGCTTGTCCCTCTGGCACCGCCATGCAGCATGTGACGCCCTTCGAAATTCGCGTTCAGCGGGTATTCCATCCCATCGAATGAAAACCAGGCGCCGCCGATACGGTTCGCCACCCGCCCCGCCGTCGCACCCATGTAATCGGAATGCTCCGGATAATCCTCAATGTTCTCCAACGATAGAGCAACCTGCGGTCTGGAAATTCTGCTGAGAGCGGGTCATGCATCCTGGCATTCCCATTTGATGTAGGCCTTGGTCTCGGAGGCCCATTTCTCGTCGATCTCTACGAGGACGGCGCTGACCAGTCGCAGCAGAGCGTCGTCGCTGGGAAAGACCCTGACCTTTACGGTGCGCCGCTTGAGCTCCTGCTGGACGGATCGCTCCATCGGGTTTGAAGTGCGCAGCCGGCGGCGATGGTGCTCGGGCAGCGTGAAGACCGCGAGCCCCTCGGGCGCGTTTTCCTCCAGCCATGCGGCCAGCTTCGGCGCAGAGGTGCGATAGCTGGCGACGATCTCTGCCAAGGCCGTTTCTGCCTTGGCGAGCGTGCTGGCATTCCACACGGTGCGCAGCTCAGCTCCGATGCGCTTGCGGCTCTCGACGTTCGGAGCGTGATGAATGGCGTTGCGCGCGAGATGGAACTGGCAGCGCTGCCACGTGGCGCCGCCAAGAACAGCCCGCCGGGCAGCACGCAGCCCTGAGTGGTCATCCGAAACGATGAACTCGACGCCGCGCAGGCCGCGGGCGACCAGGCTCTCCAAGAAGCCCCGCCAGTGGACCTCGGCCTCGGACAGGGCCACGGAAACGCCCAGAACACGCCGCCGCTCGTCCGGGCCGATGCCGATTGCCGAGAGCACGGCAGCATCGCGCACCACCCCGCCGTGGCGCATCTTCTCGTACCGGGCATCGAGGATGAGGTATTTTACCTGGCCCAGAGGGCGGTTGCGCCATGCCTCCAGTTCGTCGTCGAGCAGCTTGGCAGCCCGGCTGACC
>NZ_CYPR01000114.1 GCF_001408515.1 Jannaschia seosinensis
GTCGGCTGCGAACACAAGGCTGGCTCCGTTTCCGGCCCGCGCTCCAGCGCAATCCTGAAGCTGGGATCGTACCGAAGGGCTGCCGCGTCGTTGCCGTCTTCGTATCCCGCCCCGATCATCATGATCCGGAACCGGATGATGTCGCACAGGCTATGCTGAACTTTCGCCGGGTCACGCGGATCGTGCAGGCAATCTGCGAGCCGCTGCGCCAGACCCGCCCTGCGCTCGATCTCGCGCAGCAGAGTTAGGCCGGCGTCGGAGCTCATGTCGGCGCCGTCAAATCCAAGCAGGATCGGCTTACCGTTAAGGGGTGACAGGCGGGGCGTGGAGCACGTAGACTGGGTCATGGCGGAGGTCGTCCTGCTGAAATCTGAATCTTTGGCGTCGATAACCAAGAAATACAGAGTTTCAGACGGTTACGCCACCTCCGCCGCCTTCTCGTGAATTATGTGGGTTAGGCCCTCCTTGACTGAGCGGTCTTCCGGTGCTGCCATACCAGCGCAGATTTCCGGTTGCCTTCTCCTGCGCCGGGGCGCCCGCAGGCGGCCTCGTTCACACGGCGGCAAGCAGCTTCGCCGGAAAGGTCTCGGTCCGCCCGGTCTGCATCTCCACACCATTGGCATAGACTGTCAGGGGCGCGCCGAAATCGAGCTGCACGAAATGCGCATGCATTGCACGACCGCCCTTTTCCTCGCACAGCTCGCCCGCCGCGACGACAGCGGAGGCACCGGTGGATACCGAACCGGCCAGCCAGTCGCGGATCGTCACCTGCTGGTCGGCGGCCACGACCGTGTCGCGTGCTGGCCGATTTCGCCCGAGGGTGCCGGCGCGGATATGACAACCTCTCCCCTCGACCGTCCCGACGGATTTGAGCACGGCCATTCCGCATTCCCGCGTGACGATCCGGTCCCCCGCACAAAGCGCCTCGGCGGGCACTTCGCCACGCGCGGTAAGGACCAGCGTTTCCGCCTCGATTCCGCCCTGCATCTCCGGTTTAGCCATCTCGGCGGGAAAGACGGCGGTGGCACCCAGCAGGGTAAGTTCCTCGGCCCTGTGGCGAAGCTGGACGGTCATGGCAGTGATCCTGTCGGTTGTGAGGCAGTGCCTTTTCGTGCGTTCCCATTGCGGCAGGATCGGGGCGGGTGCTGGGACTCTTGGTGTCTCTTTCCCCCTGTTTGGTTGAGTGATAAGGAGCCGGTGATGCGGGTGTGGCGGAACTGGTAGACGCACCAGATTTAGGTTCTGGCGCCGCAAGGCGTGGGGGTTCGAGTCCCTTCACCCGCACCACTTAGCTTTTTGTTGAGCATTTATCGTTCATGTTGAAGGTGCCCAGGTTTCGCACTTGGTTTCGCACATTCATGTTCTGAACTTGTTCTGTTCTCACCGGCCGCGACGCTGCTGAGCCCGCTTCGATGCCGCCCGCTGGTTCGCCTGAGCGCGGTACTTTTGAACCATATGAAGAGTCTTATGACCGGTGACGGCCTAAATCTCAGCATCGCTGCAGCCGGCCTCGGCAAGAAGCCGCGCCGCCGTATATCTCCAGCCATGGGGTACCAAGCGGCTCTCGCCATGCATGAGGCCCACACCGATCCGCACCTCTTCCACCGCCTTTTGAGCAGCTCTCTTACCAATTGGCTGCGCAAGGTTGTGCGCGAGGACGGTGTTCGTCAAGGTAGTTGTCGCCTGCACTCGTTTTCACGCTGCGTTCTCGGCTGGGCCGGCCATGGGGCCGCCGCCGCCAGCTTGATGGGGGAGCGCGTCGGCAGCCCCATGGCCTCTGCGCCCGGCATCGGGTCGCTCGGGGTTAAGCCAGACCGAGCCGATGGGCTGCCAGTCGCGGGTCTGACCTGACCAGCGTTCCGGGTGTACGGCGCGGGCCATCTGGTAGACGCGGTGGCGCTCTGCCAGCAGCGCCTTTTCCTCGCCACGATGGCGCTGGTCGGGTGTCACGAAGCGGATGGCGCTGTGCCGATGCTCGGTGTTGTACCAGGTGACGAAGGTCTGGACCCAGATCTGCGCCTCCTCGATCGTCGCGAAGCCGCGGGTTGGCCAACCGGGCGTATATTTGCAGGTCCGGAACAGGGCCTCGGAGAACGGATTGTCATTGCTGACCCGGGGTCGGCTGAACGACGCGGTCACGCCG
>NZ_CYPR01000115.1 GCF_001408515.1 Jannaschia seosinensis
CAGACGCGTCAGCATCGCCTCCTCGATCCCGGGCTCGCAGCGCAACTCGCGGCCGTTCCGCAGGATCACCGCGATTTCCGCCCGCCGGGCCGCGCCTGCCTCAACACGCACAGTCTCTTCTGGGACCGCAGCCATCTCCACGGGCAGAAAGGTCGCGCCACCTGGATCCGGCCACAGCCCCTTCCGTCTCAGTTCGCGCCGCCACTGGTAGACATGCTGACGGGTCAGGTCGTGGTGTCGCGCAACGTCGGACACCGTCCATCCGTCAACGCCGACTTCTCCCAGGATCTCGAGCTTCGCTTCATCCGACCAGCGCCGCCGACGCTCCGCACCCAGGACGATCTCGTGCCGCATCCCAACCTCCGCCACAGACGACGTCGGTAACGACGCCAATAGCGACGTTGATTAAGATCTGCCGATCAGCTCAAGAAGGCGGCCCCAACCGGGCGGTTACGAAGGACACCCTCTCGACGCTCTCCCACCAGCACATCGAGCAACGCAGCACAGGGAAGCAGGGCCAGCCCCCTCCGTCGTGCGCGCGCCTTGTGACGCGCACGACGGAAAGTCCCGGCCGATAGGAAAGGAAGGGACCAGGCGCGTCGGACATCCATCATACAAGGACCCGACAATGCTCGACACGATCACCACCAATCTCACGATGACCTCGGCGTGGCAGGACCACGTCTCGCACGGCGACATCGTCTCGTTCCGCTTTCCCTTAGCGGAAGAGCGCGGCTCTGGACAGCCGAAGGCCAGGCCGTGCCTGATCCTCGACATCGAGATGCACGGCGGTCAGCGCTACGCCCTACTGGCCTACGGCACGACCTCTCGCCGCCGCTCCAATGTCGGCTACGAAGTGCACGTCCGGCGCCGTGCGGAATACCTGATCGCCGGTCTCGACGAGCCGACCCGTTTTGTGGGAGCGCGCCGCCTGTTGGTGCCCCTGACGCATAGTGGTTTCGCCACCTGCCGCGCCACCGGATCCGCCGTGCTTGGTCGCCTCGACGGAGCGCCGTTCGAAGCGATGAACGCAGTCCGCGGCCGCATCCACGCCGAACGCGACATTGCGGCTGACCGTCGATCGCGGCGGCGGGGCGGACTTCGGCGTGGTCGCGACTTCACCGTAGAACGGCGGACGCCGCGGCGGGCCTCTGCGGCCGGAAAGGCAGTGCAGAAATGACCGCTATGGCTTCGCCCACCCTGCTGGAACAGCAGGTGGACCTCACCCGAGCTGTTCTGGAGCAACTGCACGGAATGGATCAGCACCTGCTGTGCCGCGTGCTGCCACATCTGGGCGCAGCCGCGCGGGAGGTCGTCCACGACCTCCTCGAGGCTCTCGATGTGGAGGAAGGCATCGACCCGAACATCGCCTACTATGTCGATGCTACCATCGCCGAGGTCCGCGCTGCCATCGCCGCCCAGACGACGAAGGAGGAGGTCGCGATCCCGCGCGAGCGGCTGATCGGGTGCACCGAGGCGTTCGAGACACGCACATCGCTGAGCCCGGCCGCGGAGGCGCTCAAAGCCGCCTTGCCGCCGCTTGTGTCCCTCTACCGCGCCGCTCGACAGGCAGTCGACTTTGCCGAGGCAATCCGGCTGAGCATTCAGCTGCTCCACCCGAACTGAACCGGCGGCGCCCCGTGGGGCGCCGTTCTTGAGGGCCGCGAGGCCCTGCTGCCGGGACTGGATCCCCCGGCAGTCGGCGCGCCGGCGAACAATGCTCCGTTGCTGCTACAACGATGCCGGCGCGCCCTGCACCAGGTCCGATCAATAACCCTGTATCGAGCGAACGCCTACCCAAAGACCAGAAAGAATGCGACACAGGCGGTTGTTGCTGCTGAAGGCATCAAATGCTTGCCTGAAGAGCGAACACCCGAAATTCTACCTCCCGTTCCAGACAGCTTTTGTAGTTGAGGGCCGACAGCATGTAGTGCCTTACCGTCCGTGACACTTTTTGAACTTCCTACCGCTACCGCACCAACACGACGCGTTCCGTCCCAACTTGCGGGCGCGTCTTCTCGGCGATGACGTTTGCTCCGCAGCCCGCAAATGCCTGACGATGTCCGCCGCGTATTCCTCAACCAGCAGGCGGTCCCGCGTTCCTTCGGGCGGCACTTGCACTTGGACAGGCACAGCATCGAGGAGTTCGCCACTTGCGCCGATCTTGACGCGTGCGGCGACCACCGCATCCGAACGGGTCGCTATCTTGGCCGCCGCGGCGCGTCTGCAAATGTCAGCGTCGTCGTGTGCAGCGTCATAACGCTGGATCCACAGAAAGAGCGGCTGATCTCCACTGAGAATCATCGAGCAATCCGATTGGAATCGAAGCTTTTCTATCGACGATTCAAGCTCCCCACCCAGTCGTTCCCGCGTGACAGCGTCGTAATCGCGAATGCAGGCGTCAAGCCGGAGCCATCCGTCTGGACGGGTTAGATCGAGGCGTGCAAGAATGTCAGTCAGCACAGTCGGCATCGGCTGGCTCGGCGGAAGCTCAGTCCCTTCTCCCACCTGATTGAAAAAAGCGTCAATCACCTCGCTCGCGCCGTCAATGATGAGCATACTCACGTCAGGCGGAACACGTTCGTCATAGTAGGCGGTGTCGTATCGGTTTCGAGTTAGATAGGCGCCGAGGTTGTCGAAGCCGTCGAACAAATGCAGCTCGGGCTTCATCGCCGCGGCTTGGCGAACGAGAAGGTAGTGCACAAGTGCGCCCGCCGTAGGAAGAAATCTTCGAAGCACGAAGAGCTCGTCGATGGATAGAGAAAGGAAGGTGTGCCGTCCCTCAATCGGCACGACCTCAGGGAGTATCTTGCTCATTGCCGAGAAAGGCGAGAAGGTCTCCACCGTCATTCCGAGTGGGACCATCAGTCGATAGTCTGCCCTCCGAATCCGGTCGACTTCGACATAGCGTCCGTCACGACGTGCGAAGATCGCCACCTCTTCTTCTGAATGAAGGTAAGCAATGAATCTGGCGCATTGTCGATATGCGTCGCCAACGAGGCGGGTGAGCGCCTGTGCGTGCCGTGCGAAGTCCGATTCCGGGGATGCAATCGTCGCCGCAGCACCCGACTTTGCCTCAATCTGGATTAACACATCGTCGAGTAGGATGAGCACATCGTTCTCGACCCACTGCCTGGTCGTCGGATCGCGATAGTAGACTGCCTCGTGCACACGCGCGCCCCGTAGGTGATCCGAAAAAATATCCGCAAAAGCCTTTTCGCACATTGCGCCCTGCGCCTCACGAATGGACTTTTTGGCCTCTGGAAGGCGCTCTTGGACGTGATGAAGGATCGCCCGATAGCCCGCGTCACGCATTTGGCATGCGTCGAGCGCATATTGGTCACCCTCGATCTCGATTAGTGGCTTCTTACGAACTGGGAGCGTCCGAAATGGAGTGCCTTTGAGCGGCCCCTCGGCGAAAAAGTCCACATCCTCACCGCGAGCATAAGAAAGGTCTGCAAGCAGAGCTTCCGGTAGACCGGATCTGCGGGTTGCATTTTGAGATCCCGCTCGAAAAAGGTCTACGAACACTTCTGCGAATGCGTCTCGATGTTCTGATTTCCAAGCCTCTGCACGCTTCGGATCGATAGTCCCCTTGTTGTCGGCGAGTTTACGAAACGTCGTGTGGAGGGTCATAAGCCGTTCCGCAGCTTCCATCTGGCCGGTGCGCTGGCTGTCGGCGAAGCGTTGGACTGCGTCGGCTACGGCGGAAGCTCCCATGCCGTAGACCTCGTTCAAAAGATCATCGTGAGGGGCCAGCACATAGCCGTAGAACTCGCCTTCAAGCTGCTGATAGCGGTTGCCGCGGTTCACAACCCAGTTTGAGAACGCGCGCACCGCTACGTCAGCGGTGGCGTCCCCAAACGAAGTGTCCTGCATGCTGCGGGCCCGGATCATGCCGTATTGCATTGCCTGCGCGCGAAGCTCTTCAGCGACCTGAGCGACTTCTTCGCAGATTTCTTGCTGCAACGGTCCAGTCTCAGAGGGTGCCGCGGACGCGAGTGCAGCATGAACGTATTCGAGCAGAAATTGATTCTCCTCATGGATAGACGAAGCTTTGCGACTCTCGCTGGATCCGTCATCGACGACCGCCATCAATGGCCGCGCCGCGATCCAGCCAAGAAGGTCGAGCGGCGGCTGCGACAGGATCATATCCCGCAGGCGCAAGGATAGCGCTTCCATCTGCTCGGCTGTCTCACCGAGGGCTGCCTCAAGATCGCTTTGGTTCATTACGAAGGGCCTTGCACTTCTATCAGTCACTTCGATAGAGGAAAATTTCACAATCAGCGCAGATCTCACCGGCAGGCCGTTGCATCAAGGTGCAACGGGATCCTTTCGAGCGCCTTCTGCGACGATCTCAATCAAGCCGTCGGGCAACGGCCGTTGCAGCGCCCTCGCCTCGTCGAAGGGCGCGGTCAGCCAAGTCTCCCATTCCTCGGGCTCGGTGAGGATCACCGGCATGGCCTTCGGATGGATCGCGCCCACAGTCGCGTTCGCCTCCGTGGTGAGGAAGCCGTAGAGGTCCGCCTCCACCTCCCCTTCCTTGAGCTTGCGGACGGAGGTCCAGCGGGTCCAAATCCCCGCGAAGAAGGTGAGCGGTCGATCCTCGCCGCGCGCGAACCAGACTGGGGTTCGCGACTTGTCGGGCTCGATGCGATACTCGGAGAAGCTGGTGAAGGGCACAAGGCAGCGGTGCTCGGGCGCGAGCCAGCGCCGCCAGTGCGGCGACCCGACGTTGCGGATGTTGGTCACGCCTGGATCGGTCTTGCGGGTCTTCAGCGCGAAGCTTGGCGACGGCATGCCCCACCGCATCATCACGAGTTCCCGACCTTCGTCTCCCATACGAATGACGGGCGCCGACTGATCCGGGAAGATCGCGGGCTGCGGGGCGAGGTTGCCCGTCCGGTCGGTCCAGACACTGGCGATCTCACGGATCGCCGCCTGGCCCTTCGACAAGGAATAGAGATTGCACATCCGCCCTGCCCCACTACGCGGCGCCGCGTCCACCTGCCGCGCATCTTCGCCGACTTGATCACGCATTCCGACAGGAGCCAACATGTCCGCTTGCCGTCGCCGGTCGCGCATCTTCATGCGCCGCAACCCTACCCTGCTCGTGCGCGCCGCTCTCGTCCTGCTGCTGCTGGTGCACGCCGCGCTGCTGTTCCGCTGACGCAAACGCGCCCACGGGGATGTCCCGTGGGCGCTATGGCCACCGGTGCGCGAAGGCTCGGGTAGGCGTCCGCCATGTCGGTTGCGTAATGCCCGAACAGGAAAGGAATCCGCCGATGCCGCTCGACAAACTGATCGACCTTCTCGCAGAAGCCGCGGTCCGCAAGCTCTCGCAGGAGCGGGAACAGCAGGAAGCGACACCTGACGCGATATGGGCAGTTTGGCGGCGATGGATGAACAAAAGGCGAAGATTCGCCTGACGCCTCAACGTTTCGCTTACCCGATCCGACTACCCCTCACCCAACCCCGGAAGGATACCCGATGATTGCTGCCCTCTACCTCCGATCCGCCACCTCCAACGATTATGCCATCACCGAGCAGCACAAGGACTGCGCAGAATATGCGGTCGCCCGCGGCTGGAGCCTCGGTGAAGTGTTCGTCGACGACGGCGAGAGTGGTATGGCAGATGAGCGCCCGGGGCTTCAGGCGCTTCGAGAGTGCCTCCGTGAGGGGCGCGCCTCTGTTGTGGTCGCGGAAGGTGCATCCCGTCTGCACCGCGACGTAGAGAAGCTCGGTGAGTTCTACGGCTTCTGCGACGCTCTTGGCGTAGAGGTGTCGTATGCACGGTCGTCCGTCTCCTCGTTCGACCTGAAGCAGCTGATCGAGATGCAGAGGCCGTCGGTATGACGACGCGATCCTCTTCCGAGGCTCCCCGCCGCGTCGCACTCTACGCGCGCTACTCGACCGACATGCAGAGCCCGATGTCGGTGGAGGACCAATTCCGCTTGGCCGAGCGGTATGCTGCGAGAGAAGGATGGATCATCGTCGACCGGTTCTCCGACCGGGCGATCAGCGGAACGGCGAGCCACGACCGGGCTGACTTCCTTCGATTATCGGAGGCGCTCTCGTCACAGACACGGGGTTTCGACGTCGTTCTCGCCGAGTCCCTCGACCGAATCTCACGCGATCCCGAGCACCTTGCGCGCTTCAACAAGCTCGCCACGCACGCCAAGGTCGATATCCACACCGTCGATCGCGGCAAGGCCGACACGATGTCGATCCACATGTCGTCGCTGCTCAGCAGCATGTTCCTCGAGAAGCTCTCGGCCAATGTGCATCGCGGTATCGAGGGACAGGTTCTGCGAGGCCTGAACGGCGGCGGCCGCATCTACGGCTACAAGCCCGGCACCGACGACCGCGGCGCGCCGGTGAAGGGCGCCTTGGACATCGACGAGATCGAGGCCGCAATCGTGCGCGGCATCTTCCGCGACTACGCCGCCGGGATGTCGCCGATCGCGATCGCCAGCCGGCTGAACGACGAGGGCTTCCCCTCCCCGTCCGTGGGCTCGAAGCGCAAGTCGTCGGGACACTGGAAGCAGAACACGATCAACGGCAACCGCGAACGCGGGACCGGCATCCTGAACAACGATCTCTATGTCGGACGGCGCATCTGGAACCGTCTTTGCTACCGCAAGGACCCGCTGACCGAGAAGAAGCGCTCGACGCTGAACCCCGAGAGCGCTTGGCAGGTCGTCGAGGTGCCGGAGCTCAGGATGGTCGACCAGGACCTCTGGGACGAGGTGAAGGCGCGGCAAGCCTCGCAGACGAAGCGTCGGACAAAGGTCGAGACCACCGACCGCAACAAGCTCTCCTCCGGGCAGGCGCTGCGCCGGCGCAAATATCTGCTATCTGGACTACTCCACTGCGGCCTCTGCGGCAGCTCAATGACGGTCGCCGGGGCGGGCAAATACAAGACCTACTATTGTGCCAGCGCCAAGGAGAAGGGCCCCAGCGTCTGCGCCGGCTTCCGGGGCTTGCGGGACAGCATCGCCCTGCCCTTGGTCCTGTCGGGCCTGCGCGAGGACCTGATGAAGCCCGAGGCCTACGAGACGTTCCGGAACCGGTTTCATAAGCGCCTGCGCGACAGCCAGGGCGCCGCCGAGGACAAGCTGCGCCTCCACGACGCGCGGGTGATGGAACTGGAGACAGGCCGCCGCAACCTCATCATCCTCGCGAAGCAGGGGCTGGGGTCGCAGTCGCTCGTCGAGGAACTGAACCAGATGGACGCAGATCTTGCACGTTTGGCAGCGAGCCGCGGCGAGATCGCGCCGCCGGACGTCGAGCTGCCCGAGGGGCTCCCGGAGCTCTACCGGGAGATGGTGGGCAACCTGGCCGCGACGCTCTCGGAAGAGGCCATGGCCGGTCGCGCGGCTGACGAGCTGCACGAACTCGTGGATCGTATTGTCGTTGATTGGGACGCCGAGGCCAACGCGCACCGTCTGACGATCGAGGGCAACTTGTTGGAGATGCTACGCAAATCGGCGCCGAGCAAGCTCGACGCCGTATCTGGTGCGATTTTCGCGGAAGTTGGTTGCGGGAGTAGGATTTGAACCTACGACCTTCAGGTTATGAGCCTGACGAGCTACCGGACTGCTCCATCCCGCGCCATTTCCATCGTCGAGAGATACATCCGAAGAGCTTTCTAGGTTTGGCGATGACCTACTCTCCCACGCCTTAAGACGCAGTACCATCGGCGCTACAGCACTTAACGGCCGGGTTCGGGATGGGACCGGGTGTTTTGCTTGCGCTATGATCACCAAACCGAAAAAGCTCTTCGGATTTCCAAGTCGCGTACACCGTGGTGTATGCTTTTGAGCCAGCCTTCTACTGGATCAAATCAAGCCTATCGGACAATTA
>NZ_CYPR01000116.1 GCF_001408515.1 Jannaschia seosinensis
CTCTCGCAGTAGCCGTTCTCCCAGGGTGAGCCCGGCTCGATGAATGCAGTCTTGGCGCCGACGGCACCGATCCAGCTGCGCACCTTCTTGGCGATGAATTCGGCCCCATTGTCGGACCTTATGAATGCGGGTGGGCCGCGCAGGATAAACAGATCCGTCAGGGCGTCGACTACGTCGGTGGAATTGAGCTTGCGGTCGACACGGATCACCCATTGCCCGGCAGGCGATTTGGCAACGCCAAATCTGTCGAAAGGGGGCGCCTCCTTCGTGAACTCGTCACTCGACCATTGCCCTCGGACCAATGGCGGACAAGGTCTCGTTGTTGAGCGTTCGGAACACCCGCCCGTCATGCGTCCGATCCTGGCCGAAATCGTGAGGTGCAGATGTGGTTCGGGCGCTCTGGCCGGAGCCTGACGCACGATCCGCCGTTCAGCCAGAGCCTGCCCTTCTTTGCCTGTTTTTGCGGGACCTTCAGCCCTTCGCGTCGCCATATCCGCTCGACCGTTGCCCGGCAGGCGCATGCGCAGCATGCTGCCGAGAGGGGCGCTTGTGGCTCACATGCCACCCGGCGTTGTTCAGCAGTCCGGTGATCATCCGATAGCCGTATCGCCCGTGGGCGCGCGTCAGCTCGATGATGTCTTCCGTCAGCCGTTTCTCGTCCGGTGTGCCGCAGGGAACCCTGCGGCTCGCGTCGAGCGGTGCTGCCCGAGCGTGCGGCAGGCGCGGCGCTCGCTCGCCATTGTCCTCGGACCGATGGCGGCTTGCGCCTCACTGTCCAGCGTCAGATCCGACACCGCGCGTCGCAGCCTCTGGTTCTCCGTCTCAAGCTCCTTGAGCCGCTTGAGCTGGTCCCGGTTCATCCCGCCATACTGCTTGCGCCAGCGGTAATACGTCGGCTCCGTGATGCCAATCTGACGCACCGCGTCGGAGATCGCCATGCCCTGTCCTTGCAGCACATCGACCTGCCGAAGCTTTAAAACGATGTCTTCGGGCTTGCCTCGCTTTCCTGCCATCTCTGGTCCTCCTGATCGGGACAATTCTATGCCAGTTGGTGGACCACTTCAGTGGGGGCACTCCATGGCCTCGAAAACAGCACCGTAGAGACCAGCACATCAGTAGCTGAGAACCGGGGCTACGCGAGAGTGGCGAGGCGCGTCCACCTCGCGGACAAGGAAGTCCGCCACGTCGCGCCTAGCTGTTCCGTCCCGGATGATCACCTTTCCCCGCGACGATCCGCGCTCTTCATGGCAAGATCGGTTCTGAGGGACCTTCGAGACGGGGCACGACCATGCTGATACATCTTCCTTCACAAGCAGGCCACGACCACGCCGAAGGTGCGGGCGGCGATCCAGGCGAGCACGGAGCCTGCTCCGGTCCTGGCCGAGCGCTTCGGCATAATGGAGCAGACCGTTTACAAGTGGCGCAAGCGCGACAGCGTCGCGGATCGCAGCCACACGCCGCACAGGCTCCAGACGACGCTGACACCACCGCAGGAGGCCGTCGCGGTGGCCCTGCGAAAGGCGCTGCTGGTGTCGCTGGATGATCTGCTGGCGGTTGTGCGGGAGTTCCTGAACCCGAACGCCTCGCGCTCGGGGCTGGACCGCTGCCTGCGCCGGCATGGCGTGGGGAACCTGCGCGACCTGAAGACCAAGGCGGCCAAGCCGAAGCACAGCGCCTTCAAGGCCTACGAGCCGGGCTACCTCCACATCGACGTGAAATACCTGCCGCAAATGGCCGATGAGACCCGCCGCCGTTACCTCTTCGTGGCCATCGACCGGGCGACCCGATGGGTCTTCATCCGTGTCTTCCCGGCAAAGACCGCGGCCAACGCACGGCGCTTCCTGCGCGATCTGGAGCGCGCCTGCCCGATCCGCATCCGCACCATTCTCACCGACAATGGCAAGGAGTTCACCGACCGCCTTTTCGGCCTGCGCAAGCGCGCCGCGACCGGCGAGCACGAGTTCGATACGCTGTGCGCCGCCCTCGACATCGACCACCGCCTGACCCCGCCGAAGTCGCCGCAGACCAACGGAATGGTCGAGCGCTTCAACGGCCGGATCGAAGAGGTCCTGCAGAGCCACCATTTCCGATCAGGCGAGGACCTGGAGACCACGCTCCACCGATACGTCTGGCTCTACAACCAGCAGCTCCCGCAATCAGCGTTGGCCAGCAAGGCGCCCTTGCAGGCCATGAAGGACTGGCACAAAATCAAGCCAGAGCTGTTCAAGAAACAGCCATACTACCTTCCGGGATGTGACACCACGTCAGTTTTTTTGAGCGCGATTTGTCGAGCGCCTCCTTCAGGATCTCGACCTCGAGCGTCTTGCGCCCGAGCTGCCGCTCCAACTCGCGGATGCGGTCTTCCATCTGTCGGACGGCGCGATTGCTCGTGACGTCATCGTCTCCAGACACGGCCACAGCCCCTCCCTCCAGCATCAGGCGCCGCCAGCGATACAGTAGGTTCGGCGCGACGCCATTGCGGCGTGCCACGACCGAAATGCTGGCGTTCTCTTCCAGCGTCTCCTCGACGATCCGCAGCTTCTCAGATGAAGTCCAGCGGCGCCGGCGGGAGATATGCCCAAAAGTTGGTGACGGTCCTCATCAGGCGGCGGTTTGAAGTTGCTTGATCCCGTCCTTGAACTCAATCCCCTGAATGACGTCGGGCAGACGGTTTGGCCCGTTGATCTTCCGCCACTTCTTCTTGGCTGACTTCATGAGTCGGAAGACCATGGCGAGGGCGGTCTTGCGGTTCAGGCAGCCCTTGGTTTTGCGGGTCCGGTTCCTGACCGTGGCGAAGACACTCTCGATCGGGTTCGTGGTCCGAATGTGCTTCCAGTGCTCGGCCGGGAAGTCGTAGAAGGCCAGCAGCTCGTCACGGTCTTTCACCAGCTTGGCCACAGCCTTCTCGTACTTCGCGCCGTAGATTTCGACGAAGAGATCGAAGGCGGCATTCGCCTCCTTCTTCGTCTCGGCCATCCAGATGTCTTGCAGATCGGCCTTGACCCTTTCATGCATGGATTTGGGGGTCGCGCCCAGCACATTGGCGGTCTT
>NZ_CYPR01000117.1 GCF_001408515.1 Jannaschia seosinensis
GCGGAGGTCGTCCTGCTGAAATCTGAATCTTTGGCGTCGATAACCAAAAAATACATAGTTTCAGACGGTTACGCCACCTCCGCCGCCTTCTCGTGAATTATCCGGGCTAAGTGGCAGTTCGATGCTCTCCTTCAAGCGTTCCCGAATCGCCGGCAGCTCACCGATATCGGCCCAACTGACATTGGGAACCCGGATCATGATCTCACGCATCGCGGAAGGCTGGACGCGCTTGTCCGGCGGATCGGCGGCCGGAAGAGCCCCGCGGGAGTCACACCCGGATCCTTGCATGTCACCGCTGCGTAAGCGCCGTCGCTTCGGGAGGATAACCCGGGCGAGGGGGCGGCTAGGAGCGTGTGGTCCGGAACAGGCAATGAGCGGGTCAATCTAAAGTCGCAATGATGGGGAAGGGCCCTCGCACGATTGCTTTCTTGTAGACGCAGGCGGGGGGATAGAGCAACCTGCGGTCTGGAAATTCTGCTGAGAGCGGGTGGTGCATCCTGGCATTCCCATTTGATGTAGGCCTTGGTCTCGGAGGCCCATTTCTCGTCGATCTCTACGAGGACGGCGCTGACCAGTCGCAGCAGAGCGTCGTCGCTGGGAAAGACCCTGACCTTTACGGTGCGCCGCTTGAGCTCCTGCTGGACGGATCGCTCCATCGGGTTTGAAGTGCGCAGCCGGCGGCGATGGTGCTCGGGCAGCGTGAAGACCGCGAGCCCCTCGGGCGCGTTTTCCTCCAGCCATGCGGCCAGCTTCGGCGCAGAGGTGCGATAGCTGGCGACGATCTCTGCCAAGGCCGTTTCTGCCTTGGCGAGCGTGCTGGCATTCCACACGGTGCGCAGCTCGGCTCCGATGCGCTTGCGGCTCTCGACGTTCGGAGCGTGATGAATGGCGTTGCGCGCGAGATGGAACTGGCAGCGCTGCCACGTGGCGCCGCCAAGAACAGCCCGCCGGGCAGCACGCAGCCCTGAGTGGTCATCCGAAACGATGAACTCGACGCCGCGCAGGCCGCGGGCGACCAGGCTCTCCAAGAAGCCCCGCCAGTGGACCTCGGCCTCGGACAGGGCCACGGAAACGCCCAGAACACGCCGCCGCTCGTCCGGGCCGATGCCGATTGCCGAGAGCACGGCAGCATCGCGCACCACCCCGCCGTGGCGCATCTTCTCGTACCGGGCATCGAGGATGAGGTATTTTACCTGGCCCAGAGGGCGGTTGCGCCATGCCTCCAGTTCGTCGTCGAGCAGCTTGGCAGCCCGGCTGACCTGCGAGGACGACAGGCTCTCGATCCCGAACTCGCGCATGACAGCCTCGGCGTCACGCGTGGAGACGCCTTTGACGTACATCTCGGCCACCGCCAGCATGACGGACCGAACCGACCGCCGCCCGCGCTCGAGGGATTGCGGATAGAACGGCTCTTCCCCATGCCCGGCAGTCTTGGGCACCTGCACGCTCACCGTGCCCGCAGGCGTGTCGATCCGCTTGGGTTTGTAGCCGTTGGCATAGCCGTGACGCTCGGGCGTGCGCTCAT
>NZ_CYPR01000118.1 GCF_001408515.1 Jannaschia seosinensis
AGGTCGCCCGACTGCGGCGAAGCCTCCCGCTCCACTGGCTCCTCCGGCTCACGCAGGACAAGGGGCGCGAAGACAGGGAGCTCACCAGCCCCCGCGGAGGCGTCGATGGCCGCAGGCAGGACCAACTTGCCCTTCTTCGCCAAGCCCCGCCAGGCGGACAACTGGTTCGGCTTAACCCCATACCGCTCGGCCACGGAGTTCACGGTCGCGCCCGGCGCCAACGTCTCCGCGACAACCTGCGCCTTTACATCATCCGGCCACCGTCGATGCCCTGACGCATGGACCTCCACACCCAGCGATCTGAGAAACGAATTCATAGCACACATTGCGAAACGCACTCCCCATCTTGAGATGGGTAGATCTCGCAATCATGCCGATGCCCGACAACGTGGGCCGCAGCCACCGCTTACGTTCAAATCCTACTCCCGAAACCAAAATCATGCGTGTTATCAAGTGTTTGAGCGCCGCCCTCCGGGGCGGCGTTCGCGTTTCCATTACCCGTGGAAGCACTGTGGAAGCAAGAGGGGGCGCAAAGCTGCGAGCTCGCTTACATCAACGAACGATGCGAGCGGCAGTAGAGGCCCGCCGTTGCAATTCGAATAGAGATGAACAGCCGGCTCCGACCGGCTGTTCCAGGCGAAGTTGCGCTGCTCTGATCACTCGCAAGTCCGAGTGAACCGCGAGAAATCAAAATCCCAACTCTGCATAGGTGCCCCACTCCTAGCCCTCCAGACATTCATTGGCGGCGTGCCGGCTCTTCTACGTGAGCAGCCAAACCGAGCGCTGATCCTCGACAAGCTTCTTAACCCGGATAATTCACGAGAAGGCGGCGGAGGTGGCGTAACCGTCCGAAACTCTGTATTTTTTGGTTATCGACGCCAAAGATTCAGATTTCAGCAGGACGACCTCCGCCATGACCCAGTCTACGTGCTCCGCACCCCGTCTGTCACCCCTCAATGGCAAGCCGATCCTGCTCGGGTTTGACGGCGCCGACATGAGCTCCGACGCGGGGCTGACCCTGCTGCGCGAGATCGAGCGCAAGGCGGATCTGGCGCAGCGGCTCGCCGATTGCCTGCGCGATCCGCGTGACCCGGCGAAAGTTCAGCATAGCCTGTGTGACATCATCCGTTTCCGGATCATGATGATCGCGGCGGGATATGAAGACTGCAATGACGCGACCGCCCTGCGGTACGATCCCAGCTTCAGGATCGCGCTGGAGCGTGGCCCGGAAACAGGGCCGGCCTTGTGTTCGCAGCCGACGATCTCGCGCATGGAAAACCTGCCCGACGCCCGCGCCCTTATCCGCATGGGCCGCGAGATGATCCGGTTCTACTGCCACTCGTTTGCGCGCCCCCCAAGCCGGATCGTGCTCGATATCGATGATACCTTTGACGCGGTGCATGGCCACCAGCA
>NZ_CYPR01000119.1 GCF_001408515.1 Jannaschia seosinensis
GTCGATCAGTTCCAGCTCGACCAGACGCGCCAGGAACTGGACATGATCCAGCCCCTCGGCGGCGCACTGGCGGGCGAGCTTTTCATACTCCCGCGAGGCAAGGTAGGCAGCTTCAACGTCTTCAGATGCTCCGCGAGCAGGATCTTCGGGGTGTCGGTCATGCCGCATCCTCCGACAGCAGAGACATGTAGCTGGCCGCCGAGGTGGTGATAGAGCAACCTGCGGTCTGGAAATTCTGCTGAGAGCGGGTCATGCATCCTGGCATTCCCATTTGATGTAGGCCTTGGTCTCGGAGGCCCATTTCTCGTCGATCTCTACGAGGACGGCGCTGACCAGTCGCAGCAGAGCGTCGTCGCTGGGAAAGACCCTGACCTTCACGGTGCGCCGCTTGAGCTCCTGCTGGACGGATCGCTCCATCGGGTTTGAAGTGCGCAGCCGGCGGCGATGGTGCTCGGGCAGCGTGAAGACCGCGAGCCCCTCGGGCGCGTTTTCCTCCAGCCATGCGGCCAGCTTCGGCGCAGAGGTGCGATAGCTGGCGACGATCTCTGCCAAGGCCGTTTCTGCCTTGGCGAGCGTGCTGGCATTCCACACGGTGCGCAGCTCAGCTCCGATGCGCTTGCGGCTCTCGACGTTCGGAGCGTGATGAATGGCGTTGCGCGCGAGATGGAACTGGCAGCGCTGCCACGTGGCGCCGCCAAGAACAGCCCGCCGGGCAGCACGCAGCCCTGAGTGGTCATCCGAAACGATGAACTCGACGCCGCGCAGGCCGCGGGCGACCAGGCTCTCCAAGAAGCCCCGCCAGTGGACCTCGGCCTCGGACAGGGCCACGGAAACGCCCAGAACACGCCGCCGCTCGTCCGGGCCGATGCCGATTGCCGAGAGCACGGCAGCATCGCGCACCACCCCGCCGTGGCGCATCTTCTCGTACCGGGCATCGAGGATGAGGCATTTTACCTGGCCCAGAGGGCGGTTGCGCCATGCCTCCAGTTCGTCGTCGAGCAGCTTGGCAGCCCGGCTGACCTGCGAGGACGACAGGCTCTCGATCCCGAACTCGCGCATGACAGCCTCGGCGTCACGCGTGGAGACGCCTTTGACGTACATCTCGGCCACCGCCAGCATGACGGACCGAACCGACCGCCGCCCGCGCTCGAGGGATTGCGGATAGAACGGCTCTTCCCCATGCCCGGCAGTCTTGGGCACCTGCACGCTCACCGTGCCCGCAGGCGTGTCGATCCGCTTGGGTTTGTAGCCGTTGGCATAGCCGTGACGCTCGGGCGTGCGCTCATTGTAGCGCGACAATCCGGGTGAGAGCACGCATTGCCTCGCCTAAACTGTTCCTGAAGATGATGCCGTTGCATCATTAGAAATGTTCCCGGAGCGGGTCTGTTCGGGGGCAGGAATGAGACGGATCAGCATGGGAACTAGAGATGAGCTACTGGAGGCCGTGGCGGCGCGATATCGTGGCGCGACCCGAGCCGAGAAGGGGCGGATCCTGACGGAGTTCGCGGAGATATCGGGTTATCACCGCAAGCACGCGGAACGGCTCCTTCGGCGCGATCATGTTGTGGATCGTTCGGAGCCTCGGCCCGGACGACGGGTTTATGACGAAGCCGTGCGAGAGGCTCTTGTCGTGCTCTGGGAAGCGTCCGACCGGATCTGCGGGAAGCGGTTGAAGGCTCTCATTCCGCTGCTGATCCCGGCGATGGAGCGGCATGACCATCTTGAACTGGACGAGGATGTGCGCGTCCGACTTCTAAAGATGAGCGCGGCCACCATCGACCGGGTTCTCGCCCCTGTCCGGGCTGCCGGTTCGGCTGACAAACGTTGGCGGACTGCGCATTCCTCGGCGGTGCGGCGGAGCGTGCCCATCCGAACTTACGCGGATTGGGACGATCCCGCGCCGGGCTACATGGAAGCGGATCTTGTCGCGCATAGCGGCCCGTCGGCGAGCGGGAGCTTCGTGCAGACGCTGACCCTCACCGATGTGGCGACAGGATGGACAGAATGCGCGCCCCTTCTCTTTCGCGAGCAGCGTCTGCTGAGCGAGGTCATGACTGCGCTGCGCCCGGCGCTCCCGTTTCCTTTGCTCGGCTTCGATACGAACAATGACAGCGTCTTCATGAACGAGACGATCAGGGGCTGGTGCGAGGCAGCGCAGGTTGAGTTCACCCGCTCGCGGCCCTATCGCAAAAATGATCAGGCCCAGAGTTATGTCCGAAAGTTGGTGATGGCCTGAAGTAGGCGGCATATCATGGCGGTGTTCACGCGCCGTCAGTCTCAAAAGAGAAAGGATATGCCACCATGGCCAAATCTACCGTTGTCCCGTTCGAACTGCCATCGGAATTTTCTGCGGATCCGTTGACCGAGGTAATCCAAGCTGGGGCCAAGGAGCTTCTGCGAACGGCGGTTCAGGCGGAGGTATCCGCCTTCCTCGCCGAGCATGCGCATCTTCTGGACGAGGAGGGCCGCCAGCGTCTTGTGCGCCATGGTTTTCTGCCCGAGCGCGAGATGATGACCGGGATCGGGACCATTCCTGTGCAGGTCCCGCGCGTGCGCGATCGCGGCCGCAATGAAGATGGGAGCAAGATCAAGTTCCGCTCGGCGCT
>NZ_CYPR01000120.1 GCF_001408515.1 Jannaschia seosinensis
CCCTGCGCTCGATCTCGCGCAGCAGGGTCAGGCCGGCGTCGGAGCTCATGTCGGCGCCGTCAAACCCGAGCAGGATCGGCTTACCGTTAAGGGGTGACAGGCGGGGCGTGGAGCACGTAGACTGGGTCATGGCGGAGGTCGTCCTGCTGAAATCTGAATCTTTGGCGTCGATAACCAAAAAATACATAGTTTCAGACGGTTACGCCACCTCCGCCGCCTTCTCGTGAATTATCCGGGCTAGGCTTTCGAGCCAACGGAAGGAGTGTCCGATGGAGGATAAGAAGCGCCGGTATTTTCCGGATGCGTTCAAGCGGCAGGCTGCGGAGCGCGTAGAGACGAGCGGGCTTTCGGTCGTGGATGTTGCGGCGAAACTTGGCGTTCACGAGACGCAGGTGCATCGTTGGATTCGGCAAGGCGGGGGCGGTCTCTGCGCGGCGCCCCCTCACGCAGGCGCAGAGCCCGTCCCCGGCCGACTTGGCGGCGGAGAATGCCCGGCTAAAGCGGGAGCTGCGAAAGGCCCGGACGGAGCGCGACATCTTGAAAAAAGCCGCGCTCATCTTCGGAGCGGCCACCCCCTCTCGGCGATTGCATGGCAATCGCCTGCCGGCAATGGATGAGCTTCGGGCTCAAAGATGAGCATCGTCACCTCTGGCCCGTGCGCACCATCTGCGCCGTGCCTGGGATCTCGGCCAGCGGACACGACGCCTGGCGGAGCAGGCCAGAGAGCAGGCGCAGTGTCGGGAACCGCGCCCTGCCGAACGAGATCCGCCAGGCCCATACCGAAAGTGGTGGATGTTATGGCGCGCCGCGCATCCACGCTGCGCTGCGGGCTGCCGGGCGGCAGATAGGGCGGCACCGTATCGCCCGGCTGATGCGGCCTGCGCGGGCTGGCGGCGATCCCGCGACGGGTGCGCACGACCGACAGCCGGCACGACTATCCGCCCCTCGGGAAAACGGTCCACTGGACCGTTTTCCCGAGGGGCCCCCCGAACAGGTTGCGAAGGAACTTCACGGCGACCGCACCGAACCAGGTATGGCTCGCTGACCTGACCTACATCCGGACCGATGAAGGTCGGTTCGCTTCGCGCTTACGCGGCCCCACCGGGGCCACGGTCCCGACTCACTCCTCGCGGCACTGATCGACATGCACACCCGCGTTCGCCATCGGTTTCGAACGCATGGCGACCGCTGGCTCACCGTGGGCTGGAGCATACACGAGACCCTGCATGCGTCGATCGCCCTCGAAGCACTCGACATGGCCATCAGACGCCAGCGGCCGGCGCCCGGGCTGATCCAGCATTCGGATCGCGGCATCCAATACGCAGCTGACGAGTATCGCCAAGCCCTTGCCGCCGCAAAAAAACGCTCTCCCCTCTCGTCGGTTGCATGCAAACGACTGCCGGGCAATGGATGAGCCGGAAGGGAAACTGCCTCGAGTTCAAGCCGGTCCGCGCCAGCGGATCGAACGATCCGGGGGATCGTTCGAAGGCGCAGAACGCACCGATGGAGAGCTTCTTCCACACGCTCAAAGTCGAGCGCGTCCACGCCACACGACACGAAGCGCGCCGGGATCTCTTTGCCTACATCGAGGGCTTCTACAATCCACGCCGCCTGCATGCCGCAATAGGCTACAGATCACTGGCCGACATGGAGCGCATGGCGGTCTAACCCCGCCCACTTTTTCGGGGCAGGATCAGTGCTGAAGGAGCAGGAGGCTGGGCTGCCGATGGCCGAGGTGTGCCGGAAGCACGGTGTTAGCCCGCATAATTCATGAAGCTGCGGACTTGTGCTCCGTGGGATGGTTTCCCCGGTCTCGGTTTTCTTGCGCGCACCCGGTGTTTGCGTCCGGTTGGCATGCCGGCCGGTGACTTGGGTCTTGGGCGATACGGGTTGATATTTCGGGGTTTGTCGGGGCGCTTGCGTCAGGCTGTTTTCGGTGGGGCGAGGGCGTCGAAGAGAAGGAGGAGAAGTCCCTTTCGGGGACACGATGCCGGCAGGGTCACGATGATCCGGGTCTTCTTTTCGACGATGGTGGCGGCCAGTCTGACGAGATGCAGCCGCAGCGTGTCGAACTGGGCGCGGCGCCATGGTGGACGTTTTGGGCAAGCCGCGCGAAGCTTCCACCAGACCCAGTAGGCGCAGCCGTGCAGCATCAGGCGCATCTGGCTGGCGTTGGCTTCCGAGCACGACGTCCGGTCTGCTGCGAGGTGGGCCTTCCACGCCTTGATGTGGTTCTCGGCCTGGCCCCGGGCGGAATAGAGCTTCTCGTAAAGATGCTTGCCGCGACCGCCCTCGAGGTTGGTGACGATGTAGCGGGTGTCCCGACCCATGGGGCCAACCTCGACGCGGGCGATGACGCGGCGGGGTTTCGACCACGAGCGGGCTGCGTAGGAGAAGGTTTTGAACCGGCGCAGCTTCTGGCCCGGCGTTCGGGCGTAGCGCGCCGCTGTCGATGCCTCCAGAGCCGAGATGTTTTGCGCCAGACGGCCGTTCTTTGACAGACCGAAGACATAGCGCAGCCCGAGCCTGTCACACAGGTCCAGAACCTGCGGGGTGCAGTAGTGGCTGTCGGCTCGCAGCAGGATTTCTGTCTCGGGCCAATGCCTGGCGATCTGCCGGATCAACCGGCGGATGTGGGCCGCGCTCTCGGCCCCATTGGGGCGGCGGGCCGGGCGCAGCAGTGTCCCCACGAGCCGGCCTTCGCCGTCAAACACGACGATCGGCTGGAAGCCGAACTCGTCGTAGAACGCATTGAAC
>NZ_CYPR01000121.1 GCF_001408515.1 Jannaschia seosinensis
CAGCTCACGAATGGAGTTCTCGCCGATCGTCTCGTCACGGCCTTCCATCGCCGCCAGGGCCGAGCCCTTGACGATCGGAATGTCGTCGCCCGGATAATCGTAGGACGACAGCAGCTCGCGGATCTCCATCTCGACGAGTTCCAGAAGCTCCTCGTCGTCGACCTGATCGACCTTGTTCATGTACACGACCATCGTCGGGATGCCGACCTGGCGGCCCAGAAGGATGTGCTCGCGCGTCTGCGGCATTGGGCCGTCGGCCGCGTTCACCACGAGGATCGCGCCGTCCATCTGCGCGGCACCGGTGATCATGTTCTTGACGTAGTCGGCGTGGCCGGGGCAGTCGACATGCGCGTAGTGACGGTTCTCCGTCTCGTACTCCACATGCGCCGTCGAGATCGTGATCCCGCGAGCCTTCTCCTCCGGCGCGCCGTCGATCTGGTCATAGGCCCGGAAATCGCCGAAATACTTCGTGATCGCCGCCGTCAACGTCGTCTTGCCGTGATCCACGTGACCAATCGTACCGATGTTCACGTGCGGTTTCGTGCGCTCGAACTTTGCCTTCGCCATGCTGGGCCCCTGATTTGAAAAAGAGGACCGAAAGGCCCCCGGAATTGCATCGGGCGCCGTCTAGCCGGATGGATGGTCGTTGGCAAGTCCGGCAAGCGGAGCGGCGGACCTCACGCTGCGATGCGCCGAAGGCCCTTGGGATATGCGGCGGTGATTAACGCGCTGACGCGCCTCGGATCAGCGCGCCGCCAAACACGATCCGCGGCCTGAAGCTTCAGGGGAAGCGGTTGTCGCGCGGGAAGCCACGTGGCGCCATCCGACCGGCCTGCGCCCGGGTCCCGACCCATTCGGACAGATCCTGCTGGTGGCGTATGCGTCCGGCCGGATCGGCCCATTTCAGCCCCTCGGCCAAGGTCAGCACCGTGACGTCCGACAGCCCTCCATCCTTGAACTTCTGCAGCCGAACGCCCTTGCCGCGTGGCATCTCCGGCAACTCGTCCAGCGGGAAGACGAGCATCTTCCGGTTCTCGCCGATGCAGGCCACGTGGTCGCCCTCCACGGTCACCGGCCGCAGGGCACGCGCGCCGCCGCGAACGTTGAGCACCTGTTTTCCGGCGCGGCGCATGGCGATCATCTCGTCCTCGGGCACGAGGAAACCGTCGCCCGCCGATGACGCCAGAAGCAGCTTCCGACCCGCCTGGTGGATGAACAGGTCCACGATCTCCGTCTCGTTGGGCAGATCGATCATCAGGCGCAGCGGCTCTCCCATGCCGCGCCCGCCGGGCAGCGTGCTGGCCTGCAGCGTGAAGGCCCGTCCGTCACTTCCCCAGACGATCAGGCGATCCGTCGTCTCGGCGTGAAACATGAAGGCCGGCCCGTCGCCGTCCTTGAACTTGAGCTCCTTGTCGAGCGGCTGATGCCCCGAAAGGCCGCGCACCCACCCCATCTTGGAGCAGACGACGGTGATCGGTTCCCGCTCGATCATCGCCTCGAGAGGAACGTCGGCAACCTCGATCGCCTCGGCGAATTCGCTGCGGCGACGGCCGAGTTCGGTTGATTTGCCGAAGGTCTTGCGGACTTCGCGCAACTGGTCTGCGATCGCCTTCCACTGCACCGCCTCGTTCGCGATGAGGTCCTCGAGCCCGGCCCGCTCCTCCCGGAGCGCGTCCCGCTCCCGCATTAGGGCCATTTCCTCGAGCCGGCGCAGAGCGCGCAGCCGCATGTTGAGGATCGCTTCGGCTTGAACGTCGGTCAGCGTCGGCTGACGCTTCGCGGGAAGCGGCGAGCGGTAATCGGCCTCGTCCCTCGCCCGCACATACCCCTCGCCCCACGGCTCCGCCATCAGGGCTTCTTTCGGGGCATCGTCATAGCGGATGATGTCGATGACCCGGTCGAGGTTGAGATAGGCCAGGATGAATCCCTCGAGCACCTCGAGCCGCCGGTCGATCTGCTCCAGCCGGTGACGCGCGCGGCGCAGCAGCACGTCGCGCCGATGGTCGAGGAACGCCTGAAGCACCTCGCGAAGGCCACATACCTTGGGCGTCACGCCGTCGATCAACACGTTCATGTTGAGAGAGAAACGGGTCTCCATCTCCGACTGGCGATAGAGGGTGGACATGAGCACGTCGGGATCGACGTTGCGCGATTTCGGCTCCAGCACGATACGGATGTCGTCGGCACTCTCGTCGCGCACATCGGCGAGGATGGGCACCTTCTTGGTCTGGATCAGCTCGGCCAGCTTCTCGATCAGCTTCCCCTTCTGCACCTGATAGGGGATTTCCGTCACGACGATCTGCCACTGCCCCTTGCCGAGATCCTCGACGCCGTGACGCGCGCGGAGCCGGAACGCGCCGCGTCCCGTGCGGTAGGCCTCGTGAATGCTGGCCTGCGGCTCGACGATGATGCCGCCGGTCGGGAAGTCCGGGCCGGGCACGTGCTCGAACAGGGTCTCGTCGCGGGCATTCGGCGATTTGATCAGGTGCAGGCAGGCCGCAATCAATTCGTCGATGTTATGCGGTGGAATATTGGTGGCCATGCCGACCGCAATACCGGCCGAGCCATTGGCCAGCAGATTCGGATAGGCGGCCGGCAGGACGACCGGCTCCTGCAAGCGGCCGTCGTAATTGTCGCGGAAGTCGACGGCGTTCTCGTCGAGCCCTTCCAGCAGCGCCTCGGCCGCCGCGGTCATTCGCGCTTCGGTGTAGCGGGATGCGGCGGGATTATCGCCATCGATATTGCCGAAGTTCCCCTGCCCGTGGACGAGCGGGTAGCGCACGGCGAAATCCTGCGCGAGCCGCGCCATCGCATCGTAAATCGCGGCGTCGCCGTGAGGGTGGAAATCCCCCATCGTGTCGCCGGAAATCTTGGCCGATTTCAGGAACCCGCCCGTCGAGGACAGCCGCAGCCGCCGCATCGCGTAAAGGATGCGCCGGTGCACCGGCTTCAGCCCGTCGCGCGCGTCGGGCAGCGCGCGGTGCATGATCGTCGACAGCGCGTAGGTCAGGTAGCGCTCGCCGATCGCACGGCTCAGCGGTTCCGACGTCACGTCGCCCGGTGCATCGGGAAGGTCATCCTGTTCACTCATGGCGGCCATGTATCCATCGCCCCAGTAGGGCACAAGCGCGACCGAACCATGTCCTGCCGCCGAACAAAGGCCACGTATTGCCGCGGCACGGCCCTCCTTGCCAGCGGCGAGCGTGGTAAGCTTGTGCGAACGGGAACCCCCCGGGGGCGCCTGCTGTTTGCCTGTGACACCGCTTTTTGAACGCCCCCGGGGGATCCGTCATGATCATGAAGATGACCTTCGCGCTCGCCGTCGCGATCTACGCAGGCTTCGTGATCTGGGGCGCGCCAAAGGCGGAGCTGGCGGATGGCGTCATCGCGGACCAGGAGGCGCCGATCGCCTCCGCCCACCAGCGCCCCGTGATCCTGACGGCCGCCGACGACGAGACGCAGGTCACGCGCGCCGCCGCCGATACGATCGTGCCTGACGCGGCAACGATTGCCGCTGCGCCCCCTGCCCCGAACGATCCTGATGCCGCCGCAAGCTGGATTGGTGAGCCGACTACCGTCAGCCTTCGTGAGCCGCCCGCCTCCGGTGCCGAAGCGACATCGCGTGCAACCCTCCGCGTGACCGGCAGCCGCGTGAACCTGCGATCCGGGCCATCCACGGGTAACCAGGTCGTCGACAGCCTGCCGGAAGGTACGCTGACCGAGGCTCTCGCACCGGAACGCGATGGCTGGATCGAGATCCGCGACTTGGCGACCGGCCGCACGGGCTTCATGGCCGCGCAATTTTTGTCATCGCAGTGATTGACCGAGATACGTGATCAAAAGGTGCGGCCGATCCGCGCTCTTTGCGTTCATGTGATCACCTGCTACCGGGCAGGATATGACCCGCACCCTCCTCATTACCGGCTGCTCGTCGGGCATCGGCCACCATGCCGCCCATACAATGGCTGCGCGCGGCTGGCAGGTCTTCGCCGCTTGCCGCCGGGAGGAGGATTGCGCCCGCCTGCGCGCAGAGGGATTGCCCGCGCCGCTGATCGATTACGAACGTCCCACGACGATCGAACGCGGGCTGGCGGAAGTTCTGGACGCGACCGGCAGCCGGATCGATGCGCTCTTCAACAACGGGGCCTATGCCATTCCAGGCTTGGTGGAAGATCTGCCGGTGGACGGCCTGCGCGCAATCTTCGAAGCGAACTTCTTCGGCTGGCACGACCTGACCCGGCGCGTGATCCCGGTCATGCGGCAACAGGGCGCCGGGCGGATCGTGCAGAATTCGAGCGTGCTGGGCTTTGCTGCGGCACCGTGGCGCGGGGCCTACAATGCGACGAAATTCGCGCTTGAGGGCCTGACCGACACGCTGCGGATCGAAATGCGCGGGACCGGCATCGATGTCGTCCTGATCGAGCCGGGGCCAATCAGGACCCGCTTTCGCGCCAATGCCGCAAAACAGTTCGAGCGCTGGATCGACTGGGAGGCATCAGCCCGTTGTGACGATTACGAACGCCTCATGGGCCGGCTTCACGACGACCGCGCCGCGAGGTTCGAGTTGTCGGCGGCGGCGGTGACGAAGGTGCTGATCCCCGCACTCGAATCCCCGCGACCCCGGCCGCGCTACCGCGTCACGGTTCCGACAAAGATCGCCGCCACGATGAAGCGCCTGCTGCCGACGCGGACGATGGACAGAATCGTCTCGAATTCATGATGTCGCGCCTTACGTTTCTCGACAATCCACACAACTGAGGTCTCCATGCTCGACGATCCCCTCTTCTACGTTGTGGGCGGCGCCTGCCTTGTCGTCCTTCTCATCCTGCTGACCGGGATCGGCGGTTTCGGCAAAGGGGGCGACTTCAACCGCAAGCACGCCAACCGCCTGATGCGCTGGCGCATCTACGCGCAGTTTGTCGCCGTCGCGCTGCTTGTGGGCTTCGTCTATCTCAGAACGAAAGGCTGACCATGGTCGTGCTATCGAAAATCTACACCCGCACCGGCGATGCCGGAACGACCGCGCTGGGCAACGGGACGCGGGTGCCGAAGGGGTCGGCGCGGGTCGAGGCATACGGCACCGTCGACGAGGCTAATGCCGCCATCGGTATGGCCCGCCTGCACGCCGAGGGCGACATGGATGCCCGGCTGGCCTTGATTCAAAACGATCTCTTCGATCTCGGTGCCGATCTCTGCCGCCCTGACATGGCAAAAGATGCGGAGGCGGAATATCCGCCGCTTCGCGTCGCCGAAAAGCAGGTTGAACGGCTTGAGGCGGAAATCGACGCGATGAACGACGCGCTGGAGCCGTTGCGCAGTTTCGTGCTGCCCGGCGGCTCGCCGCTCGCGGCGCATCTGCATCTTTGCCGGACGGTGACGCGCCGGGCGGAGCGGCTGACGGTAGACCTCGCCGCCGCAGAAGACGTGAACGCCGCGGCGGTGCGCTACCTCAACCGTCTCTCCGACTGGTTCTTCGTCGCGTCGCGGATTGCGAACGACGACGGCCGCGCGGACGTTCTGTGGGTTCCGGGCGCAAACCGGTAGCATCACGACCGTCGTCCCCGAAAACGACGCGTCACGATCGCTTACTGCGTCGTTTTCGGCCTGTCTCGCCTATGCCGCATGGGCTAGATCTCGACCCGATACGAAGTTCAAGGAGGAATGAGCGATGAAGATCCTCGTACCCGTCAAGCGGGTGATCGACTACAATGTGAAGGTCCGCGTGAAGGCGGACGGCTCGGGCGTCGACCTTGCCAACGTCAAGATGTCAATGAACCCATTCGACGAGATTGCCGTCGAAGAGGCGATCCGCCTGAAAGAAGCCGGCACCGTCGATGAGGTTATCGCAATCTCGATCGGCGTGAAGCAGTCGCAGGAGACGCTGCGCACCGCGCTTGCCATGGGCGCCGACCGTGCAATCCTGATCGTTGCCGCCGACGACGTCCACCAGGATATCGAGCCCCTTGCCGTCGCGAAGCTTCTCAAGGCGGTGATCGACGAGGAGAAGCCGGACCTCGTGATCGCGGGCAAGCAGGCGATCGACAACGACATGAACGCGACGGGGCAGATGCTCTCCGCGCTACTCAACTGGTCGCAGGCGACGTTTGCTTCCGAAGTGAAGATCGAGGGCGAAAGTGCCGTCGTCACGCGTGAGGTTGATGGCGGGTTGCAGACGATCCGGGTCAAGATGCCGACCATCGTGACGGTGGATCTGCGCCTCAACGAGCCGCGTTACGCCTCGCTGCCCAACATCATGAAGGCCAAGAAGAAGCCACTGGAGGAGAAGACGGCCGCCGATTACGGCGTCGACATCACCCCGCGGCTGGAAGTTCTCAAGACCACGGAACCGGAGGCGCGCAAGGCGGGCGAGATGGTCGCGTCGGTCGATGAACTCGTGGCGAAACTCAAGGAAGCGGGGGCGGTTTGATGGCGGTTCTTCTGATCGGTGAAGTGACGAATGGCGAACTCAACGTCGACGCCACGTCGAAAGCTTTGAGCGCGGCCAAGCAGATGGGCGACGTGACGATCCTCTGCGCCGGCGCGTCCGCCGCCGCCGCGGGCGAGACGGCGGCGAAGTTCGAGGGAGTGGCGAAGATTCTCGTCGCCGAGGATGCGACGCTCGGGCACCGCTTGGCGGAGCCGACCGCGGCGCTGATCGCGAACCTCGCTGGCGACTATTCCCATATCGTCGCGCCCTCCACGACAGATGCAAAGAACGTGATGCCGCGCGTGGCCGCTTTGCTCGACGCGATGATCCTGTCCGACGTGACGGGCGTGGTTGACGCCGACACGTTCGAGCGCCCGATCTATGCCGGTAACGCCGTGCAGACGGTCAAGACGTCCGATGCCAAGAAGGTCATGACGATCCGCACCTCGACATTCGACGCCGCTGCCGAGGGCGGGTCCGCGCCCGTCGAGACTGTCAGTGCGGTGGAGTCGCCGGACCTTTCGGAATGGGTCGAGGACAAGTTGGCCGAAAGTGATCGGCCGGAACTGACCTCCGCCGGACGGGTCGTGTCGGGCGGGCGCGGCATCGGTTCCGAAGAAGATTTCGCGCTGATCGAAAAATTGGCCGACAAGCTGGGCGCCGCCGTCGGCGCATCGCGGGCGGCGGTCGATTCCGGCTACGCGCCGAATGACTGGCAGGTTGGACAGACGGGCAAGGTCGTCGCGCCCGATCTCTATATCGCGGTCGGCATCTCCGGCGCGATCCAGCACCTCGCCGGCATGAAGGACTCGAAGATCATCGTCGCCATCAACAAGGACGAAGAGGCGCCGATTTTCCAAGTTGCCGATTACGGCCTCGTCGGCGACCTCTTCACGCTGGTGCCCGAGCTGACCGAGAAACTCTGATCAAGTCGATCGCCGGCATCCGGGAGACCGGGCGCCGGCGATCTCCGTCAAGCAGCCAATCCGTTTGCACGACGAACAACACGGGCCAGCGCCTCCGCAATACGGTCATGCCCGATTGGCGTGAGGGAACGCTCCGCAACCGGTTGATCTTGAACGGGGAATGACATGTTGTCGAGTTCGGCAGCACCCGGCAGATCGCTCACATCACATTGCACGACCTTGTCGAGAGACGGCTCCAGCGCCTGCATCATCTCGTGATTCACGAAGAGCGGTTCATCGCCCAGCCCGAGATCAGGCCCCCCCTCCAGCGACAGCAGCACGCGCTTGCCCGGAAGACGCGACAGCAGCAGTTGCATCCGCGCGACCCAAGCAGTGCGCAGTTCCCCCTCAATGAGAGCGAAACGCTGGGGCGACTTCCGCTGAAGCGTGGCGAGCATGTGCCGGGTGAACGCAAAATCGCTGAAATCGACATCCCGGAACAGACGGCTAAGCTGCTTGGACTGCTTCAGGAACCGGTCATTGCGCCGCGGATGGACCGTGTAGTACCGATTGGACATATTTTGGGCGCCCATGGCCTGAATTATGACGACCTCCGCGCGCGACAGGATGTTCATGAGCGCCTCGTCGAGGATGAAGGCATCGAGCCCGGCATTCGGCAGGCCCAGATTGACCACGCGGCGGCCCGTCCGCTCCGCCAACTGATCGGTGAACGGATCCTCCACGAAACGGCCGTAGACTTCACTGCCGCCGATGACCGCCGTGAAGGGCGCATCGAGCGAAACTGCCGGGCCGCGGAACACGCTGCGCGAACCTTCGTAGCGGCACGGATAGTAGTCCAGCCCGCCATCTCCCGGTCCCTCATAGCTCATGGCGGCAACGCTCCGATTCGTAACGATGCAGCGACGCTCGCATCTTGCTCTTACGGAAAGGTTGAACCCATCATTCGATGCGAATTGTTCGCACTCCACGCCGCCTTGCCGCGCCGCAAGCCGCTGCTATGGTCCGGCCAAACCTAAGCGGAGGCTGAACACATGGAGATCGAACGCGTCGGGGTCGTCGGGGCGGGGCAGATGGGCTCCGGCATCGCGCATGTCTGCGCTCAGGCAGGGTTCGATGTGATCCTGACCGATGTCAGGCAGGAGGCCCTTGAGGCGGCGATCGACGGGATCGGCCGCAACATGAATCGGCAAGTCGCGCGCGAAAAGATCACTCAGGCCGACCGCGACGAGGCGCTGGCTCGCATCGCAACGACAACGATGTTGACCGATCTCGGCTCGACGGACCTGATCGTCGAGGCCGCGACCGAGCGGGAGGAGGTGAAGCACGCCATCTTTGCCGAACTGGTCCCCGCGCTGGGGCCGCAGACGATCCTGACTTCCAACACCTCCTCCATCTCGATCACCCGGCTTGCCGGACGCACGGACCGCCCGGATCGGTTCATGGGGTTTCATTTCATGAACCCCGTCCCCGTGATGCAGCTTGTGGAATTGATCCGCGGTATCGCCACCAATGACGCGACCTACGAAGCCTGTCTCAAGGTGGTTGAGCGGCTGGACAAGACGGCCGCGACGGCCGAGGATTTTCCCGGCTTCATCGTCAACCGCATCCTCATGCCGATGGTGAACGAAGCCGTTTACACTCTGCACGAGGGTGTCGGCGACGTGGCGTCGATCGACGTGTCGATGAAGCTCGGAACGAACCATCCGATGGGTCCGCTTGAGCTTGCCGACCTGATCGGGCTCGACACCTGCCTGTCGATCATGGAGGTCCTGCACAACGGCTTGGGCGACACGAAATACCGCCCCTGCCCCCTGCTTCGGAAGTATGTCGAGGCAGGCTGGCTCGGACGCAAGACAAAGCGCGGCTTCTACGACTATTCCGGTGAAGCCCCCGTCCCGACGCGGTAGAGCGCAGAGAGTGCAGGCACATTCCTCGGCGGCACTGCGCCTGCAGTCGCACCACGGGCGCGTACCGTTCCGGGCTCAGCCCTTGTGGCGAACTGCATCTCGTACCCGAGCGTTCCCACATGTGGCCTCGTAGGAAAAGGGGCGAGGATCGCGGGGCCCGCCGCCTCCGGCCTGCCGGTCAAAAGGATGTGCGAGGGAATATCATCATCAGCATGCACCAGTCTGGTCAGACCGATCTCAACGATACCCTCAACCAGTTGATGTAAATCGTTTACCCCGATGATGCGCCGTCTCTTCTCGGGATTCTCCAAATCTTGTCGGCAGGCACTTCGATACAGCCCTATCATCCGCCGCCCGACACCCTAGCGCCCGAACTGCAGGGTCAGCCGCTGGCCGCCCCTGCCGCGTCGCCAATCCGTGAGCTGGATCGCGCCACCCATTCTGCAATTGAAGATGGGCGCGAAAGCGCGCTTAGAATCTTCCTGGGAGCAATCGAAATTATGCTGCACTCTTACGTTTGGTCGTAGCGCGGGCGGTGCGGGAAGCTCCCGCACCGTTCACATCTCCTCGCCGAACCTCGTCGCGATCAGTTCGCCAAGTGCATCGAGCATTGCTTCGGCCTCTGCGCCGGACGCCTCGACTTCAATCGTGGTGCCGCGCGACGCCGTCAGCATCAGAAGTCCCATGAGGGAGTCGCCCTCGGCCACCAGTCCGTCGCGCGCGACGCGCGCGCGGGCATCGAACAATTCCACCGTCTCCACGAACCTTGCGGAAGCGCGAGCGTGAAGTCCCTTTTCGTTGACGATTTCGAACCTGCGCGTCGGCATGCCCTACCTCTCAGTTTCCGCTCATGCGCAAAACACCATCAGGCCGCCGGACCTTGCGCGACGTCCATGTAACGGGTTCCGGCAGCTTTCGCCAACGTCACCGCCTCGTGCAAAGGCTTGCGCCGACTGCGGGCCAGTTTGATGAGCGCTGGAAGGTTCGCACCATAAAAAATCACCCGATCGTCCGGACGGCAGGCACACATCGAAAGATTCGAGGGAGAACCGCCGAAGATATCCGTCACGACCACGACGCCGTCTCCGTCGTCGACTGAATCGACGGCAGCGCATATCTCCGCTTTCTTGTCTGTCCGGTCGCAACTTGCGCCGACCGAGATGGCACGGAAGCCGTCCTGCGGACCGATGACATGCTCGACCGCACGCCGATATTCCTCGGCCAGCCCACCATGGGCGACAATGACAATGCCGATCATGCGGCGCCTTCCCCATGAGCCGTGTTTGCCGGCCCTGATGCGATCAGCGCTCCGGCGCGTCGATCGAGTTCCCGGTGCCGTTTAGACACCTGCCATCCACGCTCGGCAAGGGCGTCAGCCAGCATTTCCGTCACGGCAACGGAACGATGCCGCCCCCCCGTGCAGCCGAACCCGACGGCAAAATGCGCCCGCCCCTCCGCTCGGTATGCAGGCAGGAGCAGGATGAGAAGCTCCCGCATCCGCGTGAAAAACTCCGGAAAACGGATGTCCGAGGTGACGTGATCGCGGACCGCCGGGTCGTGCCCGGTCCCGTTCCGCAAGTGGGGCACCCAATGCGGATTTGTCAGGAACCGGACGTCGATCACCATATCCAGCCCCCGCGGAACGCCGCGCTTGTAGCTGAACGATTGCACCGAGACGGCAAGATTTCGGCCGTCGCGACCGAACCAGCGCAGGATTTCGTCCTTGAGGTCATGAACAGTCAGCGCGGTGGTGTCGATCACGACGTCCGCCTGATCCGCGACAGACGAGATCAGCTCAAGCTCGCGCATCACCCCGATTTCGGCATCCTCGGACGGAGCCATCGGGTGACGCCGGCGCGTTTCGGAGAAGCGGGAAATAAGGACCTCGCGACTACAATCGAGGTAAAGAAGCCGTGCAGCAATCGAAGGATCGGCACGCAAGCGCGCGGCAAGGGAGAGCAGGGCGTCGACGCTGAAATCGCGGTTCCTCACATCGATCCCGAGCGCGAGCGGCCGATCCATTCCGGGCTCCAGGAGCCGTGTGGTCAGCGACAGCGGCAGATTGTCGATCACCTCGTAACCCGCATCCTCAAGGACATGAATTGCCGTCGTGCGGCCCGCGCCGGAAGGGCCGGTGACAAGGATCAGGTCGATGGGCTCCGGAGAAACCGTCATGTTTTTCTCTGTTTGGATGCGGTGAAGATAGGGACGGCAAGCGGGGAAAGAAGGACGTTCACGATGTCGTGCGGCGACCGTTCCGGATCGGCACGATTGATCGCGCATGTCCGGTCTTGCGGCGTGGCTATCATCGTAGCCAGACCATCAATTTTGACGCGCAATCCGGTGTGGCGGGGTGCCGGATCATCGGCAGATCGACGCCCAGAGCGGACCAGGCTTCGGGTTCGGGCAGACGCGCACGCGAGTGGCTTAGGAAGACGATTGTGGTGCATTCCGCCGGAGGAGCGGCTTCAACGTCCCGCAGCCCGATCCCCCGCAGTTCGATGGCGGCCTTCGCGCCGGCCGGCCGGGAGAGATGGAGGCCCCCCCCCCTGCGCGACAGCACGACCAGGTCATCCGAAACGAGATCCGCGCCGAGGGCAATCAGACCGGCTGCGACGGATGATTTTCCCGAACCCGATGGCCCAAGGAGCAGCAGCCCCCGATTTGATATCGACAAAGCCGTTCCATGGATACTCGCCCGATCCCCGTCCAAGGGTGTCGGGCTTGGTGGCGACGGGAACGCGTCCATCGAAGGCAATCAGACCGGAAGGCCAACGACGAAGCGCGCTCCGAGCGGCTCCGACGTGATGTCCATGTCGGTCGGCCGGATGTTTTCGGTCCAGATGACGCCGCCATGCGCCTCGACGATCTGCTTGGAAATCGCCAGACCGAGACCCGAATGGTTCCCGAATTGCTTCTCCGGACGCTCCGAGTAGAAGCGGTTGAAGACTTTTGTAAGGGCGGCTTCGGGAATTCCGGGACCCGTATCCTCCACGACAACGAGAACGCGGTTTTCCCGACGGCGCATCCAGACCCGGACCGCATCCCCCTCCTCACAAAACGACATGGCGTTAGTGATGAGGTTGACGAAGACTTGGGCAAGCCGCGCTTCTAGTCCCATCGTCACAATTGGCTCACTGGGCAGGTCCGTGACGAAATCGATGTCCTGCGCATCAGCCTCTTGGGCATGATGGATGCAGAGGTTCGATATCATCTTCACCAGATCGAACGGCTCCTCTTCCTCCTTCACCAATTCGCTATCAAGCCGCGAGGCGTTAGAGATGTCCGAGACGAGGCGGTCGAGGCGACGCACGTCATGCTCGATCACCTCGAGAAGACGGATCCGCTGCTCGTCGGTCTTGGCGAGCCGCATCGTTCCGACGGCCGAACGAAGGCTTGCCAGCGGGTTCTTGATCTCGTGAGACACATCGGCCGCGAATTGTTCATTCGAGTCGATACGGTCGTAAAGCGCACCGACCATGCCGCGCAGAGCCCCCGACAGGCGGCCGATTTCGTCGGGCCGCGCGGTGAGATCGGGGATGCGGACGCGCTGCGGCGACATTTTGCGAGCGTTCTTGTCCCTACCGAGTTCGGCGGCCGCCGAAAGGTCCGAGAGGGGGTTCGCGATCGTCGAGGCCAGCACCAGGCTCAGGCCGATCGAGACGAGCAATGCGATGACGAAGATCTGCAGGAGTTGTTCCCGCTCGACCCGGACCAGCGCGTCGATCTCGCCCGCACGGGTCGTGACGGCGATCGTCCCGAGCGCCTGCCCGTCCGACGCGATCGGCGTCGCAACGGTAAACAGACGCCCTTCGTTTCCTTGATATCCTCGAATTGCCGATCCTGCGGGAGCAACCTCGGCGACGAGTTCTGCCGCGACATCCGCGGGGTTTGGTGCGGCTGGATCGTCCCGCACGAAGACAGCCGATGCGATTTCCCAAATGCCATTGAGCGCAGAGGTGAGGATCGTGGTCTTCTGCCGCGCCTCGCCGAGACCGTCCACGGCAAGCGGATCGGCATCCCCCGTCACCTCCGCCACCAACCGGCCTGCCGCGTCGAAGACGTGAACTTCCACGCCGACTGGCAGATCGATTCCCCGGAGGACGGCACTTACATCGACCCCGTCGCCCGATCCCAAACTGATCGAGGCGGCTTGCGGGAGAGACGCTTCGAAGATGTCGGCGATCAGCACCGCCTCGGTGACCAGACCTCGCTCCCGCTGAACCGTTAGGCTGTCGCGGGACGGGTTGAGGAACAGCACCCCCGCCACAAGCATCAGGATGGCCAACAGATTGAACAGGATGATCTTGCGCGCCAGCGGAGAGCGGTCGAGCGAGAAGAGACCCCGTCTGGCGCGGGCGGCGCTCAGTTCACGCTCCACGACGCCCTCCGGTCGCTCCCAATCTTCGCCGAGTACAACCTCTCCGGATCGCGACCTCCGGCCGTCCGGACCCGTCCGGCGACGCAGATCGAACCACCTCTTGCGCGGCGCGTCGGGGATTACATCCATGTCGGTCACGGAGGCCATCCTAGCGGGCCTTTACTCTTCGTTGTAGCGGTAACCGATGCCATAAAGCGTTTCGATCGCGGAAAACTCCGAATCCGCAGAACGCATTTTCTTCCGAAGGCGCTTGATGTGGCTGTCGATCGTCCGGTCATCGACATAGACCTGATCGTCATACGCCACGTCCATCAGCTGATCGCGCGATTTCACGAAGCCCGGACGTTGAGCAAGAGCCTGCAGCAAGAGGAACTCCGTCACCGTCAGCGTGACGTCCTGACCCTTCCACTTCACCGCATGGCGAAGGGGATCCATCGACAATTCACCGCGGATCATGACCTGCGTGTCTTCGGGTACATCGGTCTCGTCGGAAGCGATGGCTTCCTGCCGCCGCAGGATCGCGCGGATCCGCTCGACCAGCAATCTCTGGCTGAACGGTTTGCGGACGTAATCATCGGCCCCCATGCGCAGGCCGAGCACCTCGTCGATCTCGTCGTCCTTCGACGTAAGGAAAATGACGGGAACTGAAGACTTCTGGCGAACCCGCTGCAGCAGGTCCATGCCGTCCATGCGCGGCATCTTGATGTCGAACACACCAAGATCGGGCATCTGCCGTGAGAACGCGTCGAGCGCGCTCTGTCCGTCGTTGTAGGTCTCGACCTCGAAGCCTTCCGCCTCGAGGGTCATGGAAACCGACGTCAGGATATTTCTGTCGTCGTCGACGAGCGCGATCCGCGACATGTCAATGTCCTCTGGTTGCCTGTTTTACTGCCGTGTTTTTCCGCTACGTCGTCGAAAAGCCGCCCGAAGATCAACACAATTCGCGTCTCGAATGATTCGCCAACTCGATTGTGACCGCGATGCAGTTAAAAATATGTGAAACTGGAGCTTCGGCCGCGCAGGATGATTGCGCTAGCGGCTGCGTTTGTTGGCGCTAACTCCCCCTGCCCTGCCGGGGATGCTGTGTTAGCGTCGCACCTTGGGACGCCCGGGCGTGACACGGCATGCAACGGTGCGAAGCCCGCAAAAGGAGCGAGAGCATGACCGACCGCGTGAATCCCGCGCAGACCCTCGAGGCCCAAGGAATGACAGGGTTCGGGAAAGTGCGATACAACCTGCTTGAGTCGGCCCTGATGCAGGAGGCGTTGGCGCGCAAAGAGGGCACGCTCGGCATCGGCGGCACGTTCCTGGTCAGCACTGGAAAATTCACCGGCCGTTCGCCCCTCGACAAGCACGTCGTCCGCGACGCCACGACCGAAGATACGATCTGGTGGGACAACAACCGTCCCATGTCGCCCAAAGGTTTCGAGACGCTGCGCGATGACATGCGCGCGCACATGCAGGGCCGCGACACCTTCGTTCAGGATCTCTTCGCCGGAGCTGACCCGGCGCACCGCCTCGATGTCCGCGTCATCACGGAGTTCGCCTGGCACAGCCTCTTCATCCGTCACCTGCTTCGCCGTCCCGACGCTCAGGAACTCGCCGCCTTCGTGCCGGAATACACGGTCCTGAACTGCCCCTCCTTCAAGGCCGATCCGGAGCGTCACGATTGCCGTTCCGACGTGGTGATCGCGATGAACATGGGCACCCGCGAGATCCTCATCGCAGGCACGGAATATGCCGGGGAAAACAAGAAGTCGGTGTTCACGCTCCTGAATTACATCTTGCCGGAAAAGGGCGTGATGCCGATGCACTGCTCGGCAAACCACGCACCGGACGAGCCCGCCGAGGCCGCCGCCTTCTTCGGCCTGTCCGGCACCGGCAAAACCACCTTGTCGGCCGACCCCTCCCGCACGCTGATCGGCGACGACGAGCATGGCTGGTCCGAACGCGGCATCTTCAACTTTGAAGGCGGCTGCTACGCGAAGACGATCGACCTGTCGCGCGAGGCCGAGCCCGAGATTTTTGACACCACATCAAGGTTCGCCACGGTTATCGAGAACATGGTGTTCGACCCCGACACGCGCGAAATCGACTTCTCAGACAACTCGATCACCGCGAATACGCGCTGCGCCTATCCGCTCGACTACATCTCCAACGCCTCCGAGACGGGGCTTGGCGGGCATCCCAAGAACGTGATCATGCTGACCTGCGACGCGTTCGGTGTGCTGCCGCCGATCGCCCGGCTGACACCCGCGCAGGCAATGTATCACTTCCTGTCGGGCTTTACCTCGAAGGTCGCGGGCACCGAGCGTGGCGTGACCGAGCCGGAACCCACCTTCTCCACCTGCTTCGGCGCGCCCTTCATGCCGCGCCGGCCGGAAGTCTACGGCAAGCTCTTGCGCGAAAAGATCGCCGAGCACGGCAGCGATTGCTGGCTCGTCAATACCGGGTGGACCGGCGGCGCCTATGGCACCGGTTCCCGAATGCCGATCAAGGCGACCCGTGCACTGCTGTCGGCTGCGCTTGACGGAACGCTGGCTCACGGCCAGTTCCGCCGCGATCCCAATTTCGGCTTTGACGTGCCGGTCAGTTGCACCGGCGTCGACGACATCCTGCTCGATCCGCGGCGCACCTGGGCGGACAAGGATGCGTATGACGTGCAGGCGCGAAAGCTGGTGGACATGTTCGCCGCCAACTTCGAGAAATACGTCGATCATATCGACGAGGACGTAAAGGCATGCGCTATCGGCTGACGATCCTGATCTCGACCTGTGTCGCCTTGGCCGCTCCCGCGGCGGCACAGGTCCACTTGGTCGAAGCCGGCATCATCTGCCCGCGCCCGACCACCGGCGAGTTAATGGAAGCGCCGGGCACCGAGGCGGGGTTCATCCGCCAGATCGACGAGTCGCTCGTCTTCGACCTCCCGGACAGGATCGTTCCGACGATGGATCGGCTCAGCTTCGGCTTCCGGACCGGCGTAAAGCTGGGCACACCAAGCCAGATCGTGACCGTCGTCATCACACACCCGCCGATGGGCCCGCGTGACGTCACCCGCGAGGAGTGGGAAGACAAGATCCCTGCCGGAACCGAGAGCCTGAACCTCTTCACGTTCGAAAAAGAATACGAGAAGGTTCCCGGCCCCTGGACCTTCGAAATCGAAAAGGATGGCGAAACGCTGGTCGAGGTGCCGTTCACCGTCGTTGATGCCGGCGGCTCCTCCCGCGTCGAGGCAGCCTGTTTCCAGTTCCTGTCCTGATGGATCAGCCGAAAATGCCCCGGCGGATCAGATTGATCCCGGCCACGATCAGCACGATTAGAGTCACCTTGCGGAACAGCGCCTGATCCATCCGGTCCTGCAACTTGAACCCCAGCGACATACCGATCAGTGCCGCCGGCAGGAGCGCGGCGGAAAACCAGAACGTCTCCGCGTTCAAGATCCCCGACCGCAAATGCGCGAGGAACAGGACGACAGCGCCGGCCCCATAGATGACGCCTTGGACGACCATCTGCCGCGCCCTCGGCGTGTCGATCGCCATTAGGTAAAGCACCGTCATCGGCCCCCATGTTCCGGCCAATCCGCCCAAGACGCCGGAGACGAGGCCGATCCCCCATTCCGCCGCCGCGCGCCGCTCGGGCGGAACATGCAGGCGCACACCGCGAAGCTGCATCAGCGACAGGCCCACCACCGGCACCCCGAGGATGAGGTAGAATGCCCTGCGCGGGATGATCGTGACAAGTTGGGCCGTCAGGAAGATCGCCACCATCACGATCAGAAGGTAACGCCAATGCCGCTCCGCCGCCTCGCGTGCGGGCGTCAGACCCTGCCGCGTCACCTGCCAACCATTCGTCGCCAGCACCGACATGAGGATGCCCGCCAGAGCCAGCCGTGGATCCAGAAAGCTCGACAGGCCGGAGATCATGATGAGAGGCAGGGCGAACCCTACCATCCCCTTCACGAGACCCGCCGTGACCGCGATGAGAACGGCCGTAAGCCAGTCGGAGGAGGAGAGCGTGTTCATGCGGCCTGCCTACGCCGCCGCCCCGGGCCGCGCCAGCGCTGACGATGTGCTTCCCGAGCAAAGGACGTCTGATCGAGCGGGACAGCCGTGAGTCTCCGGGGCAACGCGAACGAAGCCCCGTTCCACGACTCGATCACCGCCAGCCAAGCGCCCGCCGGCCCCGCCTCGGACCGGCGCGGCTAAGCCTCGCCTCGGAGCGCGTCGACGAGCCGCGCCCGGGCCGCTGGCAAGGGGCGGTTGCCGAGAGAGGCGGCCACCTTCTCCGACAGGAAGAACCCGGTGAGGTCCAGCGCCGCAACCACCCGCGCCATTGAGGGCGGCGCTCCGGTCAGCATTTCGGGCAGCGCAAGCAGACGCGAGGCCCACTCCCCGGCCCCCGCCCTGCTGACGGCGCGGCCGCTGCGTGGGCTGACATAAACCAGATCCTCGGTCGTCCCCGTCGCCCCGCAAGTCCCGAGATCCAGCCGGAAGCCAGCCACCTCAAGCAGCGCCGCCTCCCAGAATACATAGTCGTTGAGCCAGCCCTCACCGCTCACGATCGCGTCGCACAGGTCTTCGGTGCGGATCTGGAACTCGGCCAAAGCCTCCCGCTCGGGCAGGACGAAGGCGCAGAGCGCGCAGGTCGCCGACAGCGCGGCAAGCCGCAGCGGATCAGACAGAACGCCGGCCGCGCGCGATCGCATCAGCTCGACGCTCCAGGAGCCAAGATGCCCCTCCAGTCGGGCGCGCCAGACTGCATCGAGTTGGTTGCCCGGCTGCAACATCGGCGCCTTTCGCCGCGAAACCCCGCCATGAACGACGCCCAGATGCCGGCCATGTTGCCGCGTGAACAGCTCGAGGATCACCGATGTCTCGCCATGTGGCCGAGCGGCGAGGACGATCCCCTCGTCGCGCCACTCCATCAGCCGAGCCCCTCCTCGTCGAGCAGATGACGCCCCGCCCGGTCCTCGACCTCAAGCACCCAGAGATCCGGGTCGAACGAGGCCTGACGTGTTACCGTAGCATCGCAATCCGCCTCATCCCCTTCGGCGAGGACGATCCAGGCCCGCTCTCCGGTCATCAAATCGAAGCTGCGCTGATGCACGACCGCACGCCCGTCGAGCGTGTTCAACTTCACGAGGACCGCGCCCGCCGTGTCGTCGCCGTGCCGTACGACGAAGCAGGGGATCCCGTGCAACTCCAGCCTTTTGCGGTAGGCGGAGACCCAGAACGACGCCGTCAGGCGACTCAAGTCGAGCTGTCCTTGAAATCCAGCCCCATCGCATCGAACCGCTCCGCCTCCTCAAGCCAGCCGGGCCGGACCTTCACCTGCAGGAACAGATGCACCCGACGTCCGAGGAACTCCTCGAGTTCGGCGCGCGCCGCTTGGCCGACGGCTTTCGTCGTCTCGCCCTTGCGCCCGAGGACGATGCCCTTGTGGCCATCGCGGATCACGTAGATCAACTGGTCGATCCGCACCGATCCGTCCTCCCGGTCCTCCCAGTTCTCCGTCTCGACGGTGAGTTGGTAGGGAAGCTCCTGATGCAGGCGCAGCGTCAGCTTCTCGCGCGTGATTTCTGCTGCGATCATCCGCAGGGGCAGGTCGGCGATCTGATCCTCGGGATAGAGCCACGGCCCCTCCGGCATGCGCGCCGCCAGGTCCGCCTTCAGGTCGGCCACGCCATGTCCCCGCTCCGCCGAAATGAGGAACGTCGCGTCGAACGGGAACCGCGCGTTCATCTTCTCCGTCAGCGCCAGCAGAACCTCCGCCTTCACGCGGTCGATCTTGTTGACGGCCAGAAGGACCGGCTGCCCGTTGCGCTGCCGCTCCGCCAGCGCGTCGAGAATGGCTTCGACCCCCTCGGTCAGTCCGCGATGCGCCTCGATCAGCAGGACCACCGCATCGGCATCGGCCACGCCTGTCCAAGCCGCGGCGACCATCGCCCGGTCCAGCCGCCGCTTGGGACGAAACAGCCCCGGCGTGTCCACGAAGACGATCTGCGCCGCCTCCTCCATCGCCACCCCACGAACGCGCGCGCGCGTCGTCTGGACCTTGTGCGTCACGATCGAAACCTTGGCCCCGACCATCCGGTTGAGAAGCGTGGACTTGCCCGCATTGGGCTCTCCGATCAGGGCGACAAAGCCCGCGCGCGTCGTCTCTTCAGCCATCGTCCACCTCACTCAGCAACGCCTTGGCCGCCGCCTGCTCCGCCGCGCGCTTGGAGGCGGCCTCTCCTTCACCGAAACGTCCATCCGCCAGCCGCGCGGCGATCCGGAAGACCGGCGCGTGATCCGGTCCGGCACGATTCAGCACCTCATAGCGCGGCGGCGTCATCCCGCGCGCCTGCGCCCATTCCTGCAACGTCGTCTTGGCGTCGCGAGCATCATGTTCGACCTGCGCGATCCGCTCGCCCCAAAGACGCAGCACCACCTCCCGCGCCACATCCAGACCCGCATCGAGATAGATCGCTGCGATCAGCGCCTCCATCCCGTCGCCCAGCAGCGCCGTCTTGCGCCGACCTCCCGTGACCTGCTCGGACTTGCCAAGCTTGAGCACCGCACCGAGGTCGATCTGGCGGGCGACATCCGCGCAAGCTTCCTTGCGCACAAGCGTGTTGAAACGCGGCGCAAGCTGCCCCTCCTCGGCCGTCCGGTCCTCGCCCATGACGGCCTCGGCCATCACGAGGCCGAGCACGCGATCCCCGAGAAACTCCAGCCGCTGGTTGTCGGGCCGCGTCAGCGATCCGATGGAGCTGTGCGTCATCGCGCGCACCAGTAGCTCGGGCCGCGCGAAGCGGTGCCCGATCCGGGCCTGAAAGGCGTCGAGCTCGCGCGAGAGCTTCAAACGATCTCCTCGAAGAACCGGTCTAGCCGCCAGGTCCAGAAATAGAGGATCCGGGATCCTGCCGATGAGAACATCACCCGATCCGCCCTGCCGATCAGGTTCTCGAAGGGAACGAAGCCGACCCCGCCGACCGACCGCGGCACCCGGCTGTCACGGGAATTGTCGCGGTTGTCGCCCATGAAGAAGTACTCCCGCTCTGGCACCACGAAGGCCGGCGTCGTGTCGGTGGAACTGCGGCCGATATTGAGGATGTGATGCGGGCGATCGCCACCGGGAAAGGTCTCGACGAACCGCTCCTTGACGCATTCCCCACCAAGGCCCACGGCATTCGCATCATTCTGACAGGCGGGCATGAGCTGCTGCGGGCCCTGCAACGCCTTGAGTTCGACGAAATCCGCAATCGGCGCCTGTTCGGCGGCTGCGCCGTTGATGTAGAGCACGCCGTCGCGCATCTGGATCGTGTCGCCCGGCAGGCCGACCAACCGCTTGATGAAATCGGTCCCGTTCACCGGATGACGGAAAACGATCACGTCCCCGCGCTCGGGCTCCTGTCCGAAAATGCGGCCCGAAATCGGACACATCGAGAACGGGCAGGAATGGCGGGAATACCCGTAGGCCATCTTGTTAACGAAGAGGAAGTCTCCGATCAGCAGCGTGTCCTTCATCGATCCCGAGGGGATCCAGAAGGGCTGAAAGAACAACGTGCGAAAGATGCCGGCGATGAGAAGCGCCCAGAAAACCGTCTTGAGGGTTTCAAGGAGGCCCTCCTTCTTCTCCGCCTTCGCCATTCGCTCGGTCCCTGCTGCCTGAGGGGTTGCACTGCCCCCTGCCCCGGTCGCTGTCAAGAACGCCGCCGGGCGCTCAGGCGAGGGGCCGCGCCTCGATCACGACAAATGCCTGCGCCCAAGGGTGGTCGTCGGTCAGCGAGACATGGATTACCGCCTCGAATCCTGCGGGCGTCATCTCGGCCAGACGGTTGGCGGCCCAACCGGTCACCGTCATGACGGGCTGTCCGGTCGGCAGGTTCGACACCGCCATGTCGCGCCATGCGATCCCCATCCGCAGGCCGGTGCCCAGCGCCTTGGAGCAGGCCTCCTTGGCGGCCCAACGCTTGGCGTAGGTCGAAGCCTCGCCACCCACTACCTTTGCCCGGCGCACCGCAACCGCCTTTTCCCGCTCCGAGAATACGCGATCGCGGAACCTGTCGCCAAACCGCTCGAGGACGCCCTCGATCCGCTCGATATTGGCGAGGTCGGTGCCAATACCCAGGATCATGAGCGACGCCACATCAGCATGCGGCCGTCTCGCGAAGGCGAAATTCTCGCAGTGAAGCGTGCCGCAACTTCTCCCGCTCGGCGGCTGGCGTGGCCACAGGCGTCCCAACCCGCCGACCAAGAGCCGACGGAGATACACGCAAAGCTTGCCAAAGCGGCGGGCATGGCTTCTCTTTCAATAACGTACGGCAAGCAGGAGCTATGCCCGCGCCGCATCCATCAGCCGGCGCATCTCTGCCATCGCCCCGTCGAGCCCGCGAAAAACCGCCTCGCCGATGAGGAAATGCCCGATGTTGAGCTCCACCACCTCGGGCATTGCGGCAATGGGCGCCACGCTGTCGTAAGTGATCCCGTGACCCGCATGAACCTCCAGCCCATGCTTCGCCGCGATCTGCGCACCCTCGGCAAGCCGGGCGCATTCCCGCGCGGCGTCGTCGTCGCGCCCCTCGGCCACCGCGTCGCAATAGCTGCCGGTATGAAGCTCCACCACCGCTGCGCCGACCTGCGCGGCGGCCGCGATCTGCTCCGGGTCGGCGGCGACGAAGAGCGAGACACGCGCGCCCATCTGGGTCAGCGGGGCGATGTAGGCCGTCAGCCGATCCCTGTCGCCCGCCACCTCCAGCCCGCCTTCGGTCGTCCGCTCCTCCCGCCGCTCGGGCACGAGGCACACGGCATGCGGCCGGACCTCCAGAGCGATACGCGCCATCTCCTCCGTCGCGGCCATCTCGAAGTTCAGCGGGATGGAAATTGCCTCCCGGATCGCGGCCATGTCGGCGTCGCGGATGTGCCGACGATCCTCGCGCAGATGCGCGGTGATACCGTCCGCGCCCGCCGCCTCGGCGGCCAGAGCGGCGCGCACCGGGTCAGGCACCGCGCCGCCGCGTGCGTTGCGGATCGTCGCGACATGATCGACGTTGATACCCAATCTCAGCCTATCCATTTGCCTCTCCCTTTGCGCTCTTCTCGGCCTTCAGGTCGGCCTTCGCCGAAGCCCGCTCCGCCGCCTTGCGCCGGATCTCGTCAAGCTTCACCTTCAGCTTGCCGCGCCGCCTCCGTTGATACGCTTCAATCAGCGGCAGACAGATCGTATAGGCGGCGATCCCGGTGAAGACACCCGGAACCAGTCCGCCGATAAGATAGGGCAGAAAGACATCGTTCCAGAAGATTTGCGTCGCGGTCCAGTTCACCGGCGCCCCGGTCATTGCCGACCAGCTGTTCCAGAACAGGGCCTCGCCCGCGCGAAAGAACTTGCCGAAGATGTTTTCGTCGACCTCGCCGCGCATCTCCGTGCCCAGCATGAAGTGACCGAGATTGAGCGATACGACCGCGATCGGCACATAGGTCAGCGGGTTGCCGAAGAACGTGCCCAGCAGCGCCGCCATCACGTTGCCGCGCACGATGACGGCCAACGCCGCGGCGACGAAGAAATGCAGCCCGTAGAACGGCGTGAAGGTCGTGAACACGCCGACCATGATCCCGCGGCTGATCTTGCGCGGCGTGTCGGGAAGGCGGCGCAAACGATGTTTGACGTAGAGCGCCGCCCTACCCCAGCCGCCATGGGGCCATAGCGCCCGCCAGACCGATTGCCTGACCGAAAGGGGATCGCGCCGCTTGAACATCTCCGACCGTCACATCACCGTCGCGTCGGGCCGTCGATGCGTCACCTCGCGCGAGGCGACCGTTCCCGTCCCGACGGGCACCGCACGATGACGCGACACCTGGGCCACGTCGCTGTCGGATTCCGTAGCGATGATCAACGCGTGCAGATGTTCCCGGTCGCGGACTTCGACGTCGATCAGCAAGCGGAAGAAATCGGGTTTGCGATCCACGAACCGCAGATCCGAGATGTTGGCGTTCTGCTCGGCGATCAGCATGCAGGTCCGGCCCAAAACGCCCGGCGCGTTCGAGATCGTCATGTCCAGCGTCACCGCATTGCGCGCGGCATGATGACCCGGCGACCATTTCAGGTCGACCCAGCGGTCGGGCACGTCCTCGAACTCCGCCATGCGGGGACAGTCGATGGCATGGACAGTCACGCCTCGCCCCTTGTTGGTGATCCCCACGATCCGCTCGCCCGGCACCGGCTGACAACAGGGCGCACGCTCGAAATGGGCCTGCGGGTCCAGACCGACGATGGCGTCCTCGCTCGAAACATCGGGAGCCGGCGGCGCCTGCGCGATCTCCGGCCAGAGCGTCGCCGTCACAGTCCTCGCACTGATCTCGGAGGCCCCGATCGCGGCCAGCAGATCTTCCGGCCCGTCTTGGTCGAGCGACTTGGCCGCCGTCTCCAGCGCCTTGTCGGTCACCCGCTTGCCCACCTGCGCAAAGGCGGCACGGGCCAGCTCGCGCCCCAGCCGCACCTGTCCCGATCGCCGTTCCGCCTTCAGGGCGCGGCGAATGGCGGATTTCGCGCGGCCCGTCGTGGCGATGTCGATCCAGGTCACCTGCGGTGTCTGCGCCTCGGCGGTCACGATTTCGACCGACTGGCCATTGCGAAGCCGCGTCCAGAGCGGGACGCGCATTCCATTCACCTTCGCCGCCACCGTCCGGTGCCCGATCCGCGTGTGGATCGCATAGGCAAAGTCGATCGGCGTCGCTCCGGTGGGAAGCTTCACGACCATCCCCTTTGGCGTGAAGCAGAACACCTGATCTGTATACATTTCGAGCTTCACCGCCTCAAGGAACTCGGCGTGGTCATGCGCCTCCTCGAATCGTTCGTTCATCGAGCGCAGCCATTCCGCCGGATCGACGGCAAAACGGTTTTCCGAGCGCACCCCGTCGCGATAGGCCCAATGCGCAGCCACGCCGCGTTCGGCCACCTCGTGCATTTCGCGGGTCCGAATCTGCACCTCGACCTGCTTGCCGTCGCGCCCGGAGACCGTGGTGTGGATCGAGCGGTATCCGTTGGATTTCGGCTGGCTGATATAATCCTTGAAGCGCCCCGGAACGGAGCGCCAGCGCTGGTGGATCACACCCAGAACGCGGTAGCAGGTCGCAGCGTCGCTGACGATCACGCGGAACCCGTAAATGTCGGACAAACGGCTGAAGCCGACGCGCTTCTCCTCCATCTTGCGCCAGATGGAGAACGGGCGCTTGGCGCGGCCCTTGACCTCGGCCTCGATCCCCGCGCGATCCAGCTCCAGCTCGATGTCATCGGTGATCCGCGCGATCACGTTTCCGTCTTCACGCTGCAGCGTCACGAAGCGGCGCAGGACCGAGTTGCGCGCCTCGGGGTTGAGGACGGAGAAGGAAAGGTCCTCAAGCTCCTCGCGCATCCACTGCATCCCCATGCGGCCGGCAAGGGGGGCGTAGATCTCCATGGTCTCGTGGGCCTTCTGGGCCTGCTTTCCGACGGCCATGTGCCGGATCGTCCGCATGTTGTGCAGCCGGTCGGTCAGCTTGACGAGGATCACGCGCAGGTCTTTCGACATCGCCATGAAGAGCTTGCGGAAGTTCTCCGCCTGCTTCGTCTCGCTCGATGTCAGTTCGAGGTTCGTCAGCTTGGTGACGCCATCTACCATTTCCGCGATCTCGGAGCCGAACCGGCGCGAGATCTCGGTATAGGTGGAGCGGGTATCCTCGATCGTGTCGTGAAGCAGCGCGGTAACGATGGTCGCGTCGTCCAGCCGCTGTTCGGTCAGGAGCCCCGCGACCTCGACGGGATGCGTGAAATACGGCTCACCCGAGCGGCGGGATTGCCCGGCATGCATTTCCGCTCCGTAGGCATAGGCCTCGCGGATCAGACCGGCATTGGTACGTGGATTGTAGGCGCGCACGAGGGCGACCAAGTCGTCCGCCTCGATCATCTCACGTGCGCCTCCGTCGCAATCAGGGCTGGCCTTGCGCCTCCATCAGCGCACGCAGCAGCTTCTCTTCGGACATGTCGTCCTGAGCCGGCTGATCCTTTTCCACACCCATCAGAAGAGCCATGGAATCCTCTTCCGGCTCGTCGACCTCGATCTGCGTCTGGTTCGATTCGATCAGACGCTCGCGCAGGGCGTCGGCGCTCTGGGTCTCCTCGGCGATCTCACGCAGGGCGACGACGGGGTTCTTGTCGTTGTCGCGATCCACGCTCGGGGCAGACCCCGTTGCGATCTCTCGGGCGCGATGCGCGGCGAGCATCACCAAATCAAAACGATTGGGAACCTTGTCGACGCAATCTTCGACTGTCACGCGGGCCATGTCGCACCTCTGTCAGGAGTCGGAACACGCCACTTACGCCCGTGGCCGCCGGGATACAACCCCATCCACCGGCCCGATCACGCGCATTTCACTACGTTTCGCAGCCGGGAGCGACGCTGCCATTGACGCCACGCTTCGTCCCGTCACCGGATGCCGCCATTTCGGCACCACCTCGGCTGCGGGGATCAGAACGAAAGACCGGTCCTGCAGGCGCGGATGCGGCAGGATGAACTCCTCCGGAGCCTCCTGCGCCTGACGGGCCGGCTCCAGATCCATCCAGCGTCGGACCGTCCTTGGATCGGGCCGAACCAACCCCTCCGCGCCGATCAGATCAAGGTCCAGCACGCGAGCGCCCCACCGGACCCGCCGGACCCGCCCACGTCGCGCCTCAAGCCTGTGGAGGCGCACGAGCATCGCCTCAGGCGGCATCGGTGCATGAACCAGCGCCACCGCATTCACGAAATCCGGCCCCGACCCCGGCGGCCAGGCTGGATTCCGCCAAAGCCGCGACACCGCCACCACCCGCCCCGGCAGATCGCGCAGCGCATGGGCGACTTGCCGCGCAGTTCCCGAAGTTGATGCAAAGGCATTGGCGCCGACTGCGACCAAGTGCTTCATTGGAAACTCCGGGTTTGCATATTTTATACTGCTGGTCCCACGTTATAATCCACAACCGGAAATGGCCGCTGTCGCGGTCGGTCCGGCGGGTGCCGCTTCGTCACGGCGGATCCGAAAGAAAGGGAAAAGATGTTTTACAGAGACGAGCGTTTGGCATTGTTCATCGATGGTGCAAACCTCTATGCGGCGGGGCGCGCACTTTCCTTCGACATTGATTACAAACTCTTAAGACAGGAATTCGCGCGCCGCGGCAAACTGCTTCGGGCCTACTACTACACCGCGCTTCTCGAAACCGAGGAATATTCTCCGGTCCGCCCGCTCGTGGATTGGCTGCAATATAACGGCTTCACGATGGTGACGAAGCCCGCGCGGGAGTTCACCGACGCTCAGGGCCGAAGGCGCGTGAAGGGCGACATGGACATCGATCTTGCGGTCGATGCGATGGAGACGGCCGCCCATGTCGATCACATCGTGCTGTTCTCGGGCGACGGCGATTTCCGCCCGCTCGTCGAAGCGCTTCAACGGCGTGGCACGCGTGTATCCGTCTGCTCGACCCTGCGCAGCCAGCCCCCGATGATTGCCGACGAGTTGCGGCGGCAGGCCGACAATTTCATCGAGCTCGATGAACTGCGCGACACGATCGGCCGCACCCCGCGCGATGTCGACGTGCGATCGGCGGCCGCGAACGCCTAGCGCGGCGGCCGCGGCCGGAACGCGGGCAGCCGCCAGCCGAAGCGGATCGATCCGGCCCGCAACGCGAAGGTCAGAGCGATACAGGACCCGAGCGGGACAGCTCCGGGCCCAACGGCCTCGCGCGCGGCCACGGCGGCCGCGCCTCCGGCCAGCGCGGCGGTGACGTAGAGCTCCCCCCGTGCCAGCACCAGCGGCAGCTCTCCCACCACGACATCGCGCATCAACCCGCCGAAGCATCCGGTCACGACGCCCATGACCAATTGGATCCAGATCGGAAGCCCGGCGCCATGAGCCACGCCCACGCCGGCCGCCACCGCGACCGAGAGCGCGACAGCATCGAACCACACGATCGCGGCCAGCCGCGACGCGAGGAGGTGATGGCTGAAGAACACGAGCATCGCCGCCCCCGCCGCCGCCGCCACGGGCAGCGGATCGACCAGCCAGAAGATTGTGCGATCCAGCAGCAAATCCCGCACCGTTCCACCCCCCACCGCCGTCAGGCAGGCGAGGAACACGAATCCCACCGGGTCGAGCTGCGCACGCGCGGCGGTGAGCGCTCCGGTGATCGCGAAGACCAGAACGGCGGCAAGATCGAGCACGGCAATCACACAATCAGCTCTTCGCGGCTTTCGGCGATTTCGGCTTGAACGGCGCCATTCCCGCGCGGGCGAGTGCATCGGCCCGCTCGTTCTCGGGGTGCCCGGCATGACCCTTCACCCACTCCCAGATCACGGTATGCCGCGCCTGCGCCGCGTCCAGGCGCTTCCACAGATCCTCGTTCTTTACCGGCTTCCGGGTCGAGGTGCGCCAACCGTTGCGCTTCCAGCCATGAAGCCACGCGGTGATGCCGCCCTTCACATAAGCCGAATCCGTCACCACGGTCAGCGCCGAGGGCCGCTCCAGCGCCTCGAGCGCATTGATCGCGGCCAGAAGCTCCATGCGGTTGTTCGTGGTTTCGGCCTCGCCGCCCTTGAGTTCGCGCTCCCTGACGACGGCGCCATCGCGCGACGCCACGAGAAGCGCGCCCCATCCGCCCGGCCCCGGATTTCCGGAACAGGCACCGTCGGTATAGGCGATCAGCTTCACCCGAACGCCACCGGCGCAAGGCAGACCAGAACGCCCGCCGTCAGGATCAGCCGCAGTTTCATCCACCAACGCGGCGCAAGTTCCTGCCGCCAGAACATGAAGTCGAGCAGGAGCACGCCGGCAAAGCCCGCCATCAGGCCAATCGCGGCCGAAACCGGCCCGCCGCCGGTCACGAAGAAGGCCCAGAGCGCGGGCAGCACGCTCAGCGCGTAGCCCGTCGCCGCGACCTGTCCCTCGGTGCGCGTGGCGAATCCCCACAGGACGCCGGACATGAAGCTCAGGATCACGGCGCCATAGAACAGCCCGACGTAAGGGCCGATGAACCGCGGACCGATCGTGGCCAACGTAAGTTGCGCCGCCGCATCCGAGTACATCGTGACGACGCCCCAGAAGAACGGCAGCAATCCGGCAAGACCGAGAAGCAGGGCGGAGCGGGGGATGCGCGCATCGAACATGCGGCGCAGATGCCACGCGGAACGACGGCCCGAAAGCCCCTTTGCCCGATGTGACGCCAACCGTCCTCCAATGGTCACGAAATTCGCTCCGCCGGCCGGCGGGCCCGCAGGCGGTTGCTTCACAAGAGTGGCAGAACTTGTGCAGTCGGTAAAAGCAATTCGCCGCCCGTTCGCCGCTTCACCCTCCAGAGCACCAAAGCGACTCCGGGGAGCAGGCCCCGTATCCGGCCTTGCCTTGGGAACAGCTCATCCCGCCATCACCTTGCGCCAGCCTTGCCCGCTCACGCGTGCAGGCAGCCGCCGGAACAGGGCGCCTAGAGAACAGACGATACCAAGCGCCGCTTCACGCGAGTTCCCGCAGCACACGAGGCACCTTGAACTCCACGTTCTCCTCGGCCGTCACCACATCGCGCATCGTCACCTCGTAACGTTCGCGCAGCGCATCCACGACCTCGTTGATCAGAACCTCCGGTGCACTCGCCCCCGCAGTGACCCCGATGGACGCGACGCCCTTCAGCGACCGCCAATCCACGTCCGCAGCCCGCTGCACGAGTTGTGCATAGCTGCACCCTGCCTTGGCCGCGACCTCGACCAACCGCTTGGAATTCGACGAGTTCGGCGCCCCGACAACCAGAATCGCATCGCAATCGGGCGCCATCGCCTTCACCGCCTCCTGACGGTTGGTGGTGGCGTAGCAGATGTCTTCCTTGTGAGGTCCGACGATAGCCGGAAACCGTGCCTTGAGGGCCGTCACCACGTCCGCCGTGTCATCCACGCTCAGGGTCGTCTGCGTAATGAAGGCCAGCCGCTCCGGGTCGCGCACCTCAAGTCTGGCCACGTCGTCGGAATTCTCGACCAGCAGCACCTCTCCCGGCGGAAGCTGGCCCATCGTGCCGATGGTTTCAGGATGGCCGGCATGGCCGATCATCACCATCTGAAGACCATTCTCGTGGTGCCGCGCCGCCTCGATATGAACCTTCGAGACCAGCGGGCAGGTCGCGTCGACATAAACCATCTCGCGCCGTGCGGCCTCGGCGGGAACGGCCTTCGGCACGCCGTGGGCGGAAAAGATCACCGGCCGGTCGGGCGGGCATTCGTCGAGCTCCTCCACGAAGACGGCCCCCTTCGCACGCAGACCGTCGACCACATAGCGGTTATGGACAATCTCGTGGCGCACATAGACCGGCGCCCCCCATTTCCCGAGGGCCATCTCGACGATTTTGATCGCCCGGTCCACGCCCGCGCAGAATCCGCGCGGCGCGGCCATGTAAATCGTGAGGGGGGGCTTAGTCATATGCACTCTCCTTACCGGTCACGTAAGGGTGTGAACCCTGATCGTCCAGTCCACCGGTCCGCAGATGTCGACACGCGCAATCCGTGGCCAGCGCCGATTCTGCGGCTGCCTTTCTTCGACCCGCCCTAGCGCCGCCAATGCGTCGGCACGATCACCAGCGCGCCGACCGAGGCCAGAACGGCGTTCAGCCCCGGCGCCCGAAACCCCAGCCCGAACATGAGCGTCACGAAGAAGAACACGAAGGCGCCGCCGACACAGATCACGATGCTCTGGACGATCCCGTTATGAGTGAAGCCCTGACGTTCGGACAGGTAACCGACGATACCTGCTATCACGACCGTTCCGATCAGGGTCGGGAACATCGGATCAGTCCGCCAGCCGGTCGCCGGGGGCGAGGCGTGCACCGTTGCGGTATTCCTGCCCGGTCATCGCGCTCTTGCCGCCCGGCTGGACCTCCAGAAGCTCGACCCCGCCGTCCCCCGTGCCGATCACCAGCCCGGGCGCATCCAGAACCTCGCCCACCGCACCCGGTCCGTCGACCACGCGCGCGCGCAACAGCTTCAGCCGCGCCGCGTCATGCTCCACCCAGGCGCCGGGGAAAGGCGAGAGGCCGTTGATATGCCGCACGAGCGTCTCCGCCCCCCAGGACAGATCAGTCCGCGCCTCCGCCTTGTCGATCTTGGCGGCATAAATCACGCCGTCCTCGCCCTGACCCACGGGCGAAAGCTGCGCGATCTGCGCCAGCGCATCGACGGCCAGCCGCGCGCCCATCCGCGACAGGCGGTCGTGCAGATCGCCGGTCGTGTCGGTCGGCCCGATATCCGTCGCCTCCCGCAGCAAAACCGGCCCGGTATCGAGGCCCGTCTCCATCGACATGATGCAAACACCCGTCCGGCGGTCGCCCGCCATCACCGCCCGATGTATCGGCGCCGCACCGCGCCAGCGCGGCAGAAGGGAGGCATGGACGTTGAGACAGCCATGCAAAGGCGCGTCCAGAACCGGCTGCGGCAGGAGGAGACCATAAGCCACGACCACCGCGATATCCGCCTTGAGCGCGGCGAAATCCGCCTGCACGTCCTCGCCCTTCAGCGACCGGGGCGTCCGCACCTCGAGCCCCAGCGCCTCGGCCCGCGCCTGAACCGGCGAAGGACGGTCCTTCTTGCCGCGGCCGGCTGGACGTGGGGGCTGCGAGTAGACGGCCACGATCTCATGCCCCGCCTCGTGCAGCGCCTCCAGAACCGGCACCGCGAAATCCGGCGTTCCCATGAAGATCACGCGCATTTGGCCGCCTTTCTGAGCACCATGTCCCGCTTGAGCTTCGACAGACGGTGAACGTAGAGCTTTCCATCCAGATGGTCGATCTGGTGCTGCACGCTCGTGGCCCGCAGCATGACAAACTCGTCCTCGCGCGCCCCGCCCGTCTCGTCCGTATAAGCCACGGTGACGGCACGGGGCCGCGCGACCTTGGCAGAGACGCCGGGCAGGTTCGGGGAGGCCTCTTCGTGGATACGCATCTGACCCGATGCATGCAGGATGCGCGGATTGGCCAGATACGTGATCCCGGTGCCGTCGCCGGCATCGACGATCGCCAGACGAAGCAGGATGCCCAGTTGCGGCGCGGCGAGGCCGACGCCCGGCATGGCGCGCATTGCGGCCTCCATCTCGGACCAGACCGCGCGCGTTTCGTCGTCGATCTCGGCGACGGGCGCGGCGGGTGTACGCAGACGGGGATCGGGCCAGCGCAGGAAGGGACGGGGTGTTCCGGTGAAGGGCGGCACGCTCACGCGGCCGCCTCGGGGTGGTCGAGGATCAGGACGCCGTCGAGATGGTCAATCTCGTGGCAGATGCAGGCCGCGGCAAATCCGGCGAACCGTTCCTCGCGCCGCCCGCCGGCCCCGTCGAAGGCCAGCGTGACCGAGGCCGGGCGGGCGACGCGCCGGGGCGTATCGGGGATGGACAGGCACCCTTCGATGTTCACCTGTTCCCCCACCCGCGCGACGATTTCGGGGTTCACGAAGACGCGGGGATCGGGCACCCCCTCCTTCCACGAGCAATCCATCACGAAAAGCCGCAACGTCACACCCACCTGCGGTGCCGCCAACCCCCGCCCCGGCGCGGCATACATCGTGTCGAGCATGTCGCGGGCGAGCGTGACGACATCGTTAACGGGCTCTTCGGTCACGGCGTCGCAGACGTCGCGAAGAACGGGATCAGGATGGATCACGATCGGGCGGATCATCGGGCAACGCCTTTGCGCAAGGAACGGAATGGCAGAAAGGCGCGCGGCCGCGCGATCGGTGCGCTAGCCACGCGCTCTCTCACGCTTCAGCTTGATCATCTTGCGGGTAATCATCTGCCGCTTCATCGGGCCGATATGGTCGATGAACAACACACCCTGCAGATGGTCGATCTCATGCTGGACACAGGTCGCCCAGAGGCCAGACATATCCTCGGTCCGCTCGGTCCCCGTCTCGTCGAGCCAGCGCACGGTGACCTCGGCGGGACGCGTGACCTCGGCGAATTGGTCGGGGATCGACAGGCACCCTTCCTCGTAGGTCGAGTTCTCGTCCGAGGCGGCGACGACCTCGGGGTTGAACATGATGAGGGGGCGCGGCGCCTCGTCCTCCTCCTTCATGCAATCGAGCACGATGAGCCGCGCAGCCACGCCCACCTGCGGCGCAGCCAGCCCGATGCCGGGCGCGTCGTACATCGTCTCGAGCATGTCGGAGGCCAGCGTCCGCAATTCGTCCGAGAGGTCGGACACGGGCGCGGCGACCTTCTTGAGCCGCGGGTCGGGGTGGATCAGGATGTTACGCTTCATCGCGCCCGATTTAGAGACCCCTCCCCCGCCTTGCAACCGGCGCGGGCGCGGGTCAGGGTCTGCACCGAAGGAGACTTGAAGATGACCGCACACGACCCCCGCTTCGACACGCTGATCGAGCGCCGAGGCAGCCACTGCGTCAAGTGGGACATGATGGAGAAAATCTACGGCGTCCCGCAACAGGATGGCCTCGCCATGTGGGTGGCCGACATGGACTTCCGCCCGCCGCAATGCGTGCTCGACGCGGTGAGCCGGCAGGTCGATCACGGCATCGTCGGGTATTTCGGCGACGACGACGCCTATCACGATGCGATCCGCTGGTGGATGCGTGAACGCCATGGCTGGGAGGTGGAGGCCGACGCGATCTTCACGACCCACGGCCTCGTCAACGGCACGGCGATGTGCGTGGACACCTTCACCGCGCCCGGCGACGGAATCGTTCTGTTCACGCCCGTCTACCACGCCTTCGCCAAGGTGATCCGCGCCAATGACCGTCGCGTGGTGGAATGCGAGCTGTCCTATGACGGAACGCGCTACGCCCCCGATTTCGAGGCTTGGGACGAGGTGGTGGAGCGGTCGAACGCCACGATGATGATCCTGTGCTCGCCGCACAACCCCAACGGCCGCGTCTGGACCCGCGCCGAACTGGAGGGTTTTGCCGCTCTCGCCCGGCGCCACGACCTGATCCTGGTTTCCGACGAGATCCATCACGACCTCGTCTTTCCCGGCACCACCCATGTCCCGATGGCGAACATCGCCGGGATCTCGGACCGCCTCGTGATGATGACGTCCACGACGAAGACGTTCAACATCGCGGGTTCCCATTCCGGCAACGTGATCATCCCCAACGAGGGCCTGCGCGCGCGCTTCGCGAAGCGGATGATGGCGCTCGGCCTGTCGCCGAACTCCTTTGGATTGTTCATGGCGACGGCGGCCTATTCCCCCGAGGGGGCGGCATGGGTGGACGACCTGATCGCGTATCTCGACGGCAACCGCCGGCTGTTCGATGCGGGGCTCGATGCGATTCCAGGCGTGAAATCCGTTCCGCTCGAGGCGACGTATCTGTCCTGGGTGGACTTCTCGGGCACCGGCATGCAGCGCGAGGAATTCACGCGGCGGGTGGAGAAGGATGCGCGGATCGCCGTCAACCACGGCACCACGTTCGGCAAGGGCGGCGATGCGTTCCTTCGCTTCAACATTGCGACGCCGCGCGCAAATGTCGAAGCGGCGGTCGAACGGATGCAGAAAGCCTTCGCAGACCTTCAGTAAGCTGCCCCGTCGATGCACTGCCGGGGAACGGAGTAGAGGGGCGGCGCAGGAGTTTGGTCGATATCGGCTGCGATCAGTTCGGCCGCCGGCATAGCCGGCAGGACGGGGCGCATATCCCCGCCCTCCCTCATGCGCCTCAAATGAGCCGCACGACACGTCCCTCGTTTGGACGCAGATCGTCTGTGGCCTCGTCGCCCTCCGTCGATAGCAAGACCTCTCCCTCGAACACCGCCGGGCGGGGCTGATCGGAAAAGTTCAGCGCGACGCCGATGCGGCTGTCTCCGTAGTTGCGCTCATAGGCAAAGACCGCGTCGTCGACGGAGACAGTCCGATAATCGCCGAGGGTGAGCGCGGGCTCCCGGTGGCGCAGGGCCAGCAGATCGCGGTGGAGGTTCAGGATGGAACCCGGATCACGGCGCAGGACGGAGACCGTGACTTCGGAACGCAGGTCCACCGGCAGCCAAGGCTCGCCCGTCGTAAAACCGCCGTGCGGCGCCTCCTCCCACGCGAGCGGCGTGCGGACCGGATCGCGTCCGTGCCCCTGCCCCGGAAGGTTGATCTCCCAAGGATCGACGACACGCTCGGGCGGAATCTCGACATTCTCCATGCCCAGTTCTTCGCCCTGATAAATCGTGGGCGTGCCGCGCAGCGTCAGCAGCATCATCGCCGCCACGGGGGCCTGCGCCCGCCCCGCGCGAGACGCCGACGCGATCCGCGCACGATCATGGTTGCCGAGAACCCAGTTTGGCCAAGCCCCGGCAGGCAACGCCGCCTCGTAGGCATCGACCAGACTCGCGATCACGAGCGGGTTCCACTCCGCCCCGATCAGCAGGAAATTGAACGGCAGATGAAAGCCGTCATGATCGTCGCCGTAAAAGCGGATCACCTCCTCGATCGTGCCATAGGCCTCACCGACGAACACCTTTTCCGGATGGTAGGTCCGGCCCAGCCGCCGCATCTCGCGGGCGATCTCGAAGGTTTCGGCTTGATACTTAGTATGCGTGCCGAGCAGCGAACGCGGCGGGCCGCCCTCGCCCTGCCAATTGGGGTTCGGGGGGTTGTCGCCGCCTTCGGGGTTGACGACCGCGTTCTCCACTGCGTCGACGCGGAACCCGTCGACCCCCCGGTCGAACCACGTCTGCAGCACGTCAAGCATCGCCGCCCGCGCATCCGGGTTCAGCCAGTTGATCGACGGCTGCTCCGGCAGGAAGGCGTGGTAATAATACTGGCCCGTCGCTTCGTCCAGGGTCCAGGCGGAACCACCGAATTCGGCGATCCAGTTGGTTGGCGGGCTGCCATCGGGCTTGGGATCGCGCCAGATGTACCAGTCGCGCTTGGGATCGTCGCGCGACGACCGGCTGGCCTGAAACCACGGATGCTGGTCGGAGCTGTGGCACGGCACGAAATCGAGAAGCAGCTTCAACCCGCGCGCATGAATAGCGGCGAGAAGGCTCTCGAAATCGTCGAGATTGCCGAAAACCGGGTCGATGCCGGTATAGTCCGACACGTCGTAGCCGAAATCCTTCATCGGCGACGGATAGAACGGAGAGATCCAGACGGCATCCACACCGAGATAGGTCAGGTGATCGAGCCGGGACTCGATCCCCTTGAGGTCGCCGATCCCGTCACCGTCCGAATCCATGAAAGATCGCGGATAGATCTGATAGATCGTGCCCGTCTTCCACCATTCGGTATCGTGCTTGTCCACCATCGTCATTTCCTCCTGACAGTGCAAACACTGGCGAACGGAAGCCGTTTCAGGTCAAGCCCGGAAAATCGGCACCCGAGAGGGCGGAAAATCGAGGGGAATGGTACCAGCGCCCCGGCTTGAACGGGGGACCTCCTGATCCACAATCAGGCGCTCTAACCAACTGAGCTACGCCGGCACGGGGGTCGACTTAGCGCCCGCATGCGGCCAACGCAAGGGTGCGAAACCGTCGGAAGCGGGTTCGGCGCACATTTTCAGGGTCGCATTGACCCCGGCCGCAAAACCGGGCGCGGCCTGGACATCGACGCACGGCTGTCCCGCCGCATCGATGCGGGTCGCGGCGGCAAATGTCGATGTCACCGACGGCATCGCACTTGCGCCGGGGCCCGCCTCGCGTCTAGAGCCGCGCCATGGGTATCAACGACGAATCCGACGTGGAGGCCAACCTCCAGATCGCGCCGACCGACCGCGGCATGGTGCGGCTGTTCGTGGAGAGTGGGGACATCGAGATTCCGATGGATTTCGAACCCGAGGACGCCTTGGAAATCGCCGAGGAAATCCGGGCCGCGGCCGCCATCGCGTCGGAACGAAAATAGACCCGGCTCCGCAAACGGCACCACGCTCCCCGACCCTTTCGAAAAACGCCTGACGCCGGACGCCGCGCCCTCAGCCGCCCCCGGCCAGCATCGGATCGCGCGCCCATTGCATCCGTGTCGCGGCACAGCGCGCGAAGCGGAGCGTCAGCGCCTTGCGCCGTGCGCCCGCCAATGCGGTCGCCTCGGGCATCCGCACGATTTCGGCGCCAAAGCCGTCGGCGAGGATCAACCCCGTCTCCGGCGGCAAGAGATCGACTGGAAAGTCCGGCCCCACCGCCCAGAAATACCGGTCGCACCACTCGAGATATCCCTGCCACTTCACATCGGAGGTGAAGTCGGCCCGGCTCGACTTGCATTCCACGGTCCAGAACTCGCCCTTGGGCCCGAGCGCCATCACGTCGAGCCGCTTGCCGCGTTCGGGCGAAAACTCCTCCAGACAAGAGAAATCGTGGTCCCGCAGGTGCCGGCACACGCCGCGCGCGAGCAGTTGACCCGGCTGCAGCGGGGCGGGCGTGGACAGGCAGGACGGGTCGGAACCGAGGTCGTTGGGCATGGGGCGCCATGTGAATGAAAGGTGAACGAATGTCCAGAGCGCGGCATCCCTTGTCCCCCGGCGCCGGGGCTCCTAAATGGGGGATGCGGTGCTTCTGCGCTTCTTGTCACAACGGCAAAATTCCGGTGGCCTTAAGCAATTCCGAGGGAGCTGGCTCTGATGTGGCCTTGGTCACGTTACCCGGCGCCCACCTGTACATACAGGTCCTCGGGAATGATTGCCCGACGGTTGCCGCGGTTCACCGCACCGGACCCGGTCCTTGATGGGCCGGGTCCATTTCGTTCCAGAACACCCCGATCCGCGCCGCAAGTTCGGCCGGTGCCTGCATCGGGATCATGTGACCTTGTCCTGCCGTCCCGCGCACCGCCCCCCGAAGCCGCGCGGCAAGACCGTCGGCGACGGTTTTGACGATCTCCGGCGGATCGCGCCGCGTCACCAGAAGTGTCGGCGGCGGTACGGCAGGTAGTCGCGACAAGATGCCATGCGCGTCCTCGGCGATGCCCGGCTCGCTCGCCGCGACGAGGGCAATGCGCGCGGCGATGTAGGCGCGTTGTGCGGGCTTCAGCTCCTCCCAAGAGCGCCCGTCGCCCCATAGGCCGGTGAAGACGCGCGCCGCCGCCTCTCCGTCGCCAGCCCGAAGCGCGGTCCCGTATGGAGCCAATTGCGCAAAATGGTCGGCCAAGACGTCCGGCTCTCCTGCGGCGAACATCACCGGCTCGACGAGGACGAGGCTGCGGATCCGGGCGGGCATCTCGACGAGCATGCGCAACGCAAGGCAGCCGCCATAGCTGTGGCCGATAAGGTCGAACCGGCCTTCGGGCGCCCGTGCGGCGGCAACGGCCAGCGCGTCGGCCATGTATGCGCTGCCCTTCCAGGGCGGCGCGGCTCCATGACCGGGCAGGTCCGGCGCGTACCAGCACCCGCCACACGCCGCCGCGACCCTGCGCCACGCCGCCCCCGAGGCCAGCATGCAGTGCAGCGCAAGGACGTTCTGCATTCGCCGGATCTCAGAGCGACGCCAGATGCGCGTCGAGATCCGCCAGCCGGTCCTGCCCCCAGAACCGCTCCTCGCCCACAACGAAGAACGGCACGCCGAAAGCCCCCGCCGCGACGGCTCGCTCCAGGTTGCGGGCATATTGCTCCGCCCCCTCCATCATGCCGCGATTGACGAGGCCGCGATCGAAGCCGGCCGCCTCCAGGCAATCGGCAATGATTTCGTCCTCGGCAATGTCGCGCTCTTCGGCCCAGCAGGCGCGGGTGAGGCCCGCGACCAGTTCCGCCACATCGCCCGATCCATCCGTGATTGCGGCGATCAGCGCATAGGAGGAGGGAGCAGGATTGGTCGGCCAATGCGCCGGATGCAGGTTGATCGGCATATCGGCCTTCGCGGCCTGACGCCGCAGCTCCTGCAGGCGGTATTCCTTCCGGCTCTCGTGACGCTCCTTCGGCGGCGTCCCCCCCGTTCGCGCGAACAGCGCCATGACGTCGAGCGGATAGTAGTTCAGCGTTGCCCCGTGCTTGGCCGCGATTTCCGCCGGGCGCGTTCCGCAAAGGTAGGTGTAGGGCGAGATGGTCGCGAGGTAGTAGTCGATCTGCATGGCATGTCTCCCTGTGCGCGCCGCGAAACGTAGGACGCCGGATCACGGGCAGCAATCGGTCGAGCCGCGATACCTGCGTTGACGAGCCGCAAGATCCGCTCGGGACTGGTGGCGGAACAAGCAGGCCCCGAGCCATGGCGGATCGGGCACGGTTCGGGCTGCAGACGGCACGGCGCGCTTTGCCCTCCCGCCTCCGGGTGATACGCGGGACGCGACCTCCAGGGGCCGCGATTCGGACGCCCCGCAGCGAAGGACCGCCCATGCCCAGCCCCGAACCCAAGCTCATCGCCGGAAACGCGAACCGACAACTCGCCCAGGCCATCGGCAGGCGCATGTCGATGCACCGCGGCATGCAGATCGGTCTGGTGGATGCGCGGGTGGAGCGGTTCAACGATCAGGAGATCTTCGTCGAGGTCTACGAGAACGTGCGCGGCGAGGACATGTTCATCGTCCAGTCGACGTCGAACCCGGCCAACGATAACCTGATGGAGCTTCTGATCATCGCAGATGCGCTGCGCCGTTCGTCGGCCGCGCGCATCACCGCCGTCATTCCCTATTTCGGCTATGCCCGACAGGATCGCCGCACCAAGGCGCGAACGCCGATTTCCTCTAAGCTGGTCGCCAACATGATGGTCAGCGCCGGCATCGAGCGGGTTCTTACGATGGATCTGCACGCCGCGCAGATCCAGGGGTTCTTCGACATTCCCGTCGACAACCTCTACGCCTCGCCGGTCTTCGCACTCGACATCCTGCACAACTTCAAGGGCGCGATGGACGAGGTGGCCATCGTCTCGCCGGACGTGGGCGGCGTGGCCCGCGCGCGCGAACTGGCGCAGCGGATCAGCGCCCCCCTGTCGATCGTGGACAAGCGCCGCGAAAAGGCCGGCGAGGTCAGCGAGATGACCGTGATCGGCGAGGTCACCGGCAAGAAGGTGATCATCGTCGACGACATCTGCGACACGGCGGGGACGCTGTGCAAGGCGGCAGAGGTGCTGATGGATGCGGGCGCGACCGAGGTGCATGCCTACATCACCCACGGCGTCCTGTCGGGGCCGGCCTGCGACAGGATCACGAAGTCGAAACTCAAGAGCCTCGTGATCACCGACTCGATCCAGCCGACCGCCGAGGTCAAAGCCTGCGAGAACATCCGCATTGTGCCGATCGCGCCGATGCTTACCCAGGCGATCCTGAACATCTGGAACGGCACCTCGGTCTCGTCGCTCTTCGATACCGCTACGCTGGAGCCGATCTACGAGCCGCTCTATCCCGGCCTCGCCTTCGAGTGAGCGCACCGTTCGAGATCTTTCTCGCCTGCCCGCCGGGCCTCGAGCCCGTCCTCGCCTCCGAGACGCGCGATGCCGGGTTCGACGACGTGACCGAGGTGCCGGGCGGCGTGACGCTTTCGGGCGGCTGGCCGGAGGTGCGGCGCGCCAACCTAGTCTTGCGCGGCGCGGGCCGCGTTCTCGCGCGGATCGGCGCCTTCCGTGCATTCCATCTGGCTCAACTCGACAAGCGGGCGCGGAAGTTCCCGTGGGGCGATGTGCTGCGTCCGGACGTGCCGGTCGCCGTCGAGGTGGCGACCAATCGCAAGTCAAAGATCTATCACGCCGGTGCCGCGCAGCAGCGCATCGAGACCGCGATCGCCGAGGAGTTGGGCGCACCGATCGGCTCGGGTGGCGTCAGCGTTCGCGTCCGGATCGACGACAATCTCGTAGTGCTCAGCATCGACACGTCCGGCGAGCCGCTGCACAAGCGCGGGTTCAAGGAAGCCGTCGGCAAGGCCCCGATGCGGGAGACGATGGCGGCTCAGTTCCTGATGCAATGCGAATTTTCGGGAGACGAACCCGTTCTTGACCCGATGTGCGGCTCCGGGACCTTCGTTCTGGAGGCGGCGTGCATGGCCGCGGGGCTGCTGCCGGGCCGGGCGCGGTCCTTTGCCTTTGAGCGGCTGGCGACGCATGACGCCGGGGCTTGGGCGCGGGAGCGTGAGGCTCCGCCCGCCACCCTGCCCCCGCTCGTCTTCCACGGCTCCGACCGCAATGCCGGCGCCTTCGCGGCGGCACAGGCGAATGCGGAGCGGGCCGGCGTGGCCCCGATGGTGCGGTTCCAGAAACGGGCCATAAGCGAAATCGTCCCGCCCGATGGCGCACCGGGTCTGGTGATCTGCAACCCGCCTTACGGCACCCGGATCGGGGATCGTCAGAAGCTTTATCCCCTCTACAAGGCGCTCGGCGACGCGCTGCGCGACAGGTTCACAGGGTGGCGCGTCGGGATTGTGGCGACCGAGGCGAATCTCATCGGCGCAACCGGTCTGCCCTTCGCCCAGCCCGGCCCGCCGATCCCGCATGGGGGGCTGAAGGTGCGGCTTTGGCAGACTGGGCCGTTGCCCCGAGGCTGACCGCCGCCACGCCTCCAGACGCGCGTGATCACGCCGCTTCGCATGACCAGAATCCGCGGTACCCGATGGTGAGCCCCCGCTCCATCTGGAAAACCAGCTCGGCGTCGGAGCGCCAGTTCGCCTCCTCGCCGAGTTCGCGGACGGCCACCACCGCGCCGTCGGTCGCATAGGTGGCCCCGTCGCCCTCGAGGGGCACGATCACGCCGTTGATCTTCATGACCCCCGCGGCGCCATCGGCCGATGTCCACAGGATCGGATCCGCTTCCGGCGAACGGTTGAACCGGCACCCCCCGACATCGAGCACCCCCGAAGCATCCGCAGCCGAGACAGGCGAGGGATCGAGAGAGGCGATCTGCGCGCGCGCAATCGCGTCGTCGATGGTGCCGACCTCGGCCGGGGGATTCTCGTAGATGTCGCGAACGACGTTCCCGTCGGCGATGTCGGCGATGAGGTATCGCATCTCCGCGATCTCGCGCCGCTGGGCCGCGATGATGTCATCGGCAAGCTTTCGCACCCGTGCATCCTCGATCTGCGCACGTTCGGACGTCATGACCGCGATCGAGTGGTGCGGGATCATCGCCCGCATGTAATTCGGGCCGCCGACGGTGACCTGGCTGCGCACCAGCCAGAGCATCAGTGCGAAGACGACGACGGAGCCCGCGAAGATCGCGATGTTGATCTTCTTGTTGGAATACATCCCGAGCATGTACGACAGCATGATCACCGCCATGGTCGCGCCCATCATGATCGCCATGTAGGTCCGCGTCTCTGAAAAGAAGAGATGCTCCCAAGCGTAGGTGTTGAGATACATCAGGATGAACATCACCACCGTCGAGGTGAGGATCATCAGCCCGAACCGGACATAGGACATCGGTGCGCTCCCGCTTTTTACGAAACATCATCAGGACAACGGGCTTCTGGTGCTGGAAGGTTCCGTCAGGCAGCGCGGATGCTCGTTGTCACCCTGCCTACTGCACGATCCGCCATGTGGCAGCGCCGCACCCTTCTCCGGCTCGCTTGGCCATAACGAAACCGGGCGTCACAGAAGCACAGCGGCACCATCCTCTGCGCGCGGTTGCCGAAAATGCAGCTCGTAAAGGTGGATGGCATGAGCCCTGATCCTGTCGTTGCGCAGTCGAAGGGCTTGCCGTGTCGCATTATGCGAGAGTGCGACCTGCTACTTCAAAGGCGCCGTTGAACGCCGACACCCATCTCTTCTGCGCCAATATCGCAAAGCTTGGCCGCCATGCTCTCGGGCGCAGCCGGACATGGCGGCGACACCTCTACCACGCTGGGCGCGCGCCGTCTGCCGCGAACCAGACGCGAGAGCATCTGGGATGCAATGTTCAAACACGCGCCCACGATCAATGCCGGCCAATCTGCTCTCAAAGGAAGCCATGCTGATGACACTGATTGGTTCCAGCTACGCGGTCGATGCGTCGGCGCGGTTTCAGACCGCGAAAACATTCCCCACTGCAGGTAACGCATCGCAGGTCCCGCTGGCGGCCAACCTCAACGTGCGATCTCCGCGAGATCCTCGAGGATGGGGCAATCCGGGCGGTCGTCCCCGTGACAGCGTTCCACCAAAGCGGAAAGCGCCCCCCGCATCTGTTCGAGCTCCGCAATCTTGCGCTCAATCCGCGCCAGCGTGTCGCGCGCCAGAGCCTTCACCTCGCCACTCGCCCGCGTCCGGTCCTCGTAAAGCGACAGCAGCATGCGGCAATCCTCGATCGAAAACCCGAGCGACCGCGCACGCGCCACAAATTTCAGCTTCTGAAGATCCATGTCGCCAAAGGCCCGATAGCCGTTCGCCCCACGTGCCGGGGCCACGAGGCCGATATCCTCGTAGTAACGGATCGTCTTCGCCGGGAGGCCCGTCTCGCGGGCCACGTCGCCGATGTTCATTCCTCGTCCTCCGATCGCGTGCAGAATGGGACCTTCGTCACCCATCGCATCAACTTGTCATTTCTTGCCTTGACCTTCTAGTGGCTGGAACACCCATATCCCCGATCAGTCCGCCACGTCCGAGGGAGAAACAGCCATGTCGGCTCATGACGCCACGCCACCCGTCGAAGGCAAGGAGGCCGTCACGCGCGACCCCGTCTGTGCGATGCTCGTGAACCTGGGTGCGGACAAACCCACGGCGGCGCATGACGGGCACGTCTATCACTTCTGCTCCGAAAGCTGCCGAAGGAAGTTCGAGGCCGATCCCGAAGGGTACCGGACCGCGACGGATCCCGTCTGCGGCATGGATGTAGCACGCGCGGCCGCCGATCACGTCGCCAGCCATGCCGGCGAGCGGTTCTACTTCTGCTCCGCCAGATGCCTGTCGAAGTTCGAGGCCGAACCCGAACGATATCTCGCCGACCGTCCCGCGCCGGACCCCATGCCCGCAGGCACGGAATATACCTGCCCGATGCACCCCGAGATCGTGCAGGACCATCCCGGTGACTGCCCAAAATGCGGCATGGCGCTGGAGCCGATGACACCGTCGCTGGATCACGAGCCGAATCCCGAATTCATCGACTTCAAGCGCCGTTTGTGGATCACGGCGCCGCTGGCGCTCGCCATCTTCATCCTCGAGATGGGGGTTCATATCGGCCTGCCCTTCGCGGACTGGACCGGCCACCGGGCATTCGGCTGGATCCAATTCGCGCTCGCCACGCCCGTGATCTGGATCTGCCGACCGTTCTTCAAGCGCGGCTGGGCGTCGGTCGTCAATCGAAGCCCAAATATGTGGACCCTGATCGCGCTGGGCACCGGCGCGGCCTACCTGTTCTCGATCGTCGCGCTTCTGGCACCGGACATCTTCCCGCCGGCGATGCGGTCGGGGATGGAATCCTATCCGGTCTACTTCGAGGCGGCGGCGGTGATCCTCGTGCTGGTTCTCCTCGGGCAGGTGATGGAGCTTGCCGCCCGGGAACGCACCGGCGATGCGATCCGCGCATTAATGGACCTGGCCCCGAAGACCGCGCGCCGGGTGACGGAGGCCGGCGACGAGGACGTGCCGCTCGCCGATCTGCAGACGGGCGACATCCTGCGGGTCCGCCCCGGCGAGAGCATCCCGGTCGACGGCACCGTGACCGAGGGACGTTCCGCCGTGAACGAGAGCATGATCACCGGCGAACCCGTTCCCGTCGAGAAGACCGAGGGCGACGTCGTGACCGGCGGCACGATGAACAAGTCCGGCAGCTTCCTGATGCGGGCCGAGGCCGTTGGCGCCGACACCACCCTCAGCCGGATCGTTGGAATGGTGGCCAAGGCGCAGCGGTCGCGCGCCCCGATCCAAGCCGTGGCCGACCGGGTGGCCGGATATTTCGTGCCCGCCGTCGTGGCCGTGGCCGTGATCGCCTTTCTTGCATGGTCGCTCATCGGGCCGCCCCCTGCCCTCTCCTATGCCTTCGTGACCGCGGTCAGCGTGCTGATCATCGCGTGCCCCTGCGCGCTCGGCCTCGCGACGCCGATGTCGGTCATGGTCGCTACGGGGCGCGGTGCGAATGCGGGCGTGCTGATCCGCGATGCCGAAGCGCTCGAACGGTTTGCCAAGGTGGACGTGCTGATCGTCGACAAGACCGGCACGCTAACCGAAGGAAAGCCGACGTTGACGGATGTCGAGGCGGTCGACCTGCCCGAAGCGGAGTTCCTGACGCTCGTCGCGGCGCTGGAGCGCGGGTCGGAGCATCCGCTCGCCGAGGCGATTGTCTCTGGGGCCGAAGAACGCGGCGCGGATCGCAGCGACAGCACGGAGTTCGAGGCCGTGACGGGCAAGGGAGTCCGCGGCCGCGTGGGCGACCGGCACGTGGCTTTGGGCAACGCGGCCCTGATGGCGGACCTGGCGGTCGAGACCGGCCCGCTCGCCGCCCGCGCGACAGAACTTCAGACCAAGGGGAAGACGGCGATGTTCGTCGCCGTGGACGGCCGGATCGCCGGGCTCGTCGCGGTGGCTGACCGGGTGAAGGAGACGACGCCCGCCGCGATCCGGGCCCTGCACGAAGCCGGGCTGCGCATCATCATGGCGACGGGCGATGCCGGCCCCACCGCCGAAGCCGTCGCGCGGCAACTCGACATCGACGAAGTCCATTCGGAGGTCAGCCCGGAGGACAAGCACGCGCTCGTTGAACGGCTGCATGCGGAGGGGCTCTCGGTCGCGATGGCGGGTGACGGGGTCAACGACGCGCCGGCGCTGGCCAAGGCCGATGTCGGCATCGCCATGGGCACGGGCGCGGACGTCGCGGTGGAAAGCGCGGGCATCACGCTGGTGAAAGGCGATCTCGGCGGCATCGTCCGCGCCCGTCGTCTGGCGCAGGCGACGATGCGGAACATCCGCCAGAACCTGTTCTTCGCCTTCGTCTACAATGCCGCGGGTGTGCCGCTGGCCGCAGGGCTGCTTTACCCGTTCTTCGGCCTGCTCCTGTCGCCGATCGTGGCGGCCGCGGCGATGAGCCTCTCCTCCGTGTCGGTTATCGGGAACGCGCTGACGCTGCGCGGGGCACGATTGTGAAGCGCATCGTGATTCCTTCGCTCGCCGTCCTCGCCGCCATCGCCGCCGCTGCGGGCCTTTGGTCCGCGCGCGGAGGCGGAGAGGTCGCCGCACCTCCCGCCGCGCGGATCGCCTTGGGAGAGGAGCTCTATGCCGAGAATTGCGCGGCCTGCCATGGTGCGAACCTCGAAGGGCAGCCGAACTGGCGCGTCGCCGACCCTTCCGGCCGCCTGCCCGCCCCGCCCCACGATGCGACCGGACATACCTGGCACCATCCCGACGACGTTCTGTTCCGCATCGTCCATGACGGCAGCGCGGCTGTCATCGGCGACGGCTACGAAAGCGACATGCCCGGCTTCGGCGACATCATGAGCGACGACGAGATCCGTGCGGTGCTCGATTTCATCAAGTCGACTTGGCCCCAGCGCGCACAAACCTATCAGGCGGAAATCAGCCGTTCGCAGTGAACTCATCCTCGGCCCCCGAAGGCACGGCAGCGTCCGGAGCCGCCAATTTCGGGGGAGAATGGAGTTTCAGCCGGCATCCCCGGCGCCTGCGATTTACGACAAATGCGCGACAGGCGGGCCTCGTACGGAGCCGCCTCGACCGCAGAGAATGCGGGACGGGACACCGCAGCCCCGCGAAGCGCGAGGACGTCCGTGCACGGCCGCGCCGTCAGGGGACGGCGCGGCGGGCTCTAGGTCAGTTCGGCGTGAGCTTGTGGATCATGCCCTCATCTATTGCGGCATAGAGACTGCCGTCAGGTCCCAGAACGAGCGAGCGGAAGCGGCCCGCTTCCATCGGCAGGGTCATCTCGGTGACGTCGATGACCGCCGTGCCGTCCTCGTCCAGCTCGATCACGTCGATGCGCTGTCCGATCGGCGTGCCGCCGAACCCGATGCCGAGAAGCCCGACCACGAGACTGCCGTCCCAGTCGCCCCATTGCTCGCCGGTCAGGAACTCCGCGGCGTCCGTGCCCTGCGACCAGCCGTTGTTGTTCCAGATCGGCGGCATCGCGTCGGGATAGGTTTCGAAGTCGGTCATCGGCATGAAGGCCGCGCGCTCGAATCGGTTCATGCCTTCCATCTGGTTGGGCATGTACCCGCAGTAATCATCGGGACAATCGCCGCGCCCGGCCATGTTGGACCGCGGATCCCAGCCGCCATTGCCGCCGTTGACGAGAACCGTGATCTCGTCGGAGTGCCAAGGACCGTGCTCGGCGATGATCGGCGTGTTGGTTTCCGGGTGGAAGGCGATGCCCTGCACGTTGCGATGCCCGTAGGTATAGGTTCGCTTGTCGAAACCTTCGGGCGGGTTGTTTTCGGGTGCGGCATTGCCGTCGGTGTCGATGCGCAGCACTTTGCTGCCCATTATCGTCGGGCTTTGCGGGATCTCCGGATTGTGGTTATCGCCCGTCGTCAGGTAGAGATACCCGTCGCCCGGATTGAACCGGACACGACCGCCGTTATGCGCGCCCGGGCCGCCGAACGGGTGGTCGGTTCCCTCGACCTTGTATGGAACATCGTCGACGATATCGGTCCGATCCGCCACGTCGGTGAAATCCTCGTTCACAGTGAACCGCATCAGCCGGTTCGTTGGCGGGTCGGACATTTCCGAGGTCGCGTAGACGTAAATCCTGCGGTTCTCGTCGAAGTCGGGATCGATCGCGACGCCCATCATGCCGGCCTGCCCCTCGCAGAACAGATCTTCCGCGGTCGAGGCGTAGGGCTGACGCACGCCCTCTCCCGCGGTGACGTCCATTCCCAGCAGGGCGTTGACGTCGCCCGACGGCATCCGAACCGACAGGCCTTGGCACTTCTCGGTGAAGAACATCGTTCCGTCTTCGAGGAACGCCATGTCCCACGGGTTCTCCAGATCTTCCAGCACCACGCTGTGTTGAAGGCTGCTGGTATTCATTCCGGTCTGCGCGGAGGCCGGCGAAACAAGCGCCGCGGAAGCGGCGACGAGTGCGATGAGCGACAACTCGGATCGGCCGAGTGTTCTGTAGGACATGCTGTTCCTCCCTTGGAATAACTGGGCCCGGCCGCTCTCCTCCGAACGGCGCAGGTGAACATCAGCCTAACGGGATTTCCGACTATCTCAATAGTCGTAAACGGAGCGCCCCCGACGGAGGTGGCAGCTCCCGCACCGAACCCGAGGGCACGCTGAAAGCGCCCGCCCGTGCGCACCGTGTTCGCAATCCGGCGCCGAAGTCGCTCCGACCCAGCGGATGGCCTGCCTCCTCGCCGGGATCAAGAGCCCGTCACCCCGATATCCGTCGGCGCCACGGCCACCGTCTTGACGACGCCGTAGGCCCGTTGCCCCACACCGATCTCGAGCTGTGCGGCGGAGCGGCGGGTGATCCGCACGAGAAGGCGGCCGGCGGGCGTCGCAAGCGCCACGAGCACCCCGGGCCCCTGTCCCTGCCGCACGTCCTCGACGACCCCAGGCAGGATGTTCAGCGCGGAGAGCCCCTCGGGCTGAAGCCGCGACAGGATCACATCGTGCGCCGCGATACGCACCCTCAGCTTGCGGCCCACGGGCTGTTCCACACGCGGCAGAAACAGCCGCACGCCGCCGGCATCGAGTTCGGTCAGCCCGTCGGCATGATGGGCCACCACGGTCGCGGTCAGGACAGAGCCCGCCTCTCGCGCGCCCGCGGGCAAAATGGCGGGATCGCTCAGCACCTCGGCCGCCGATCCGCGCCGGATGATCCGGCCCGCCTCCATCGCCACGACCGTCGTCGCGAGCCGGGCGACCTCGGACGCCGAATGGCTGACATAGAGGATGGGCACGGCGACCTCGTCCCTCAGACGCTCGAAATAGGGAAGGATCTCCGACTTCCGGGCTTCGTCGAGGGCCGCGAGCGGTTCGTCCGCAAGGATCAGGCGCGGCGCCGACAGGAGCGCGCGGCCGATGGCGACCCGCTGCTTCTCCCCGCCCGAAAGGCCGCCCGAGCGGCGGTCGAGGAGATGGCCGATGCCAAGAAGCTCCACAACCTTCCCCGCATCCTCGCGCGGGGTCCGCCTCGACGCGAACCATGCCCCGTAATGCAGGTTTTGCCGGACGGTCAGGTGGGGAAAGAGCCGGCCTTCCTGGAAGATATAGCCGAGCCGCCGGCGATGCGGGGGCAGCCGGATGCCCCGGTCGGTATTCAGAAGCACGCGGTCTTCGGACACGATGCGTCCCGCATCCGGACGCAGGAGGCCCGCCACGGCATTCACGATGGTCGTCTTGCCCGAACCGGAGCGTCCAAAAAGCGCCGTCAGCCCGGGCGGTGCCTCGAAGCGGGCGTCGAGCGTGAAATCCGGATAGGCGTGGCGGATCGAGACCTCAAGCATCGCGGCCTCCGACCCGCGCGGCAACCCGGCGCCCGATCATCTCCGACAGCAGAAGCGCAACCATCGCCACCGCGACAGAGACGAGGACGAGCTTCATCGCCGAACTCTCGCCACCCGGCACCTGCAGAAAGGCGTAGATCGCCGAGGGGATCGTGCGCGTCTGGCCGGGGATGTTCGACACGAAGGTTATGGTCGCGCCGAACTCGCCCATTGCCTTTGCGAAGGCGAGAATCGCCCCCGCGACGATGCCCGGCAAGGACATCGGCAGCGTGACCGTCAAAAAGACCCAGGTCGGCGCGGCCCCCAGCGTCGCCCCGGCCTGCTCAAGCTTCGCATCGACCGCTTCGAACGAAAGACGGATGGCGCGTACCATAAGCGGGAACGCCATGATGCCAGCCGCGAGCGCCGCGCCGGTCCAGCGGAAGGCGAAGACGATGCCGAATTCGGCGAGCAGCCCTCCCACCGGCCCTTGCGTCCCCATGACCAGCAAAAGCAGATAACCCGTCACCACCGGCGGCAGGATCAGCGGCAGAAGCACGATGCCATTCAGAAGCTGCTTTCCCGGAAACGACCATCGCGCCAGCGCATAGGCCACGAAGATCCCCAGAGGCAGGCTGACCAGCGTCGCCCACACCGAGACTTGGAGCGAGAGCGCGACCGCGCGCCACTCCTCGGGGCCGAGCCAATTCATCACGTCCCCCCTAATGCGGCACGACCACAAATCCATGCCGTTCGAACGCCGCACGCGCCTCCGGTCCACGCAGATAGTCGAGGAACTCCGTCTCGGCGGGCACATCCCGGTTGGCAAGGTTGGCGGCCGGATAGACGATTGGCGAGTGGCTGTCCGGCGGGAAGGTGCCCACGACACTCACGGCATCCTCGGCGACAGCATCGGTGGCGTAGACGATACCGAAGGGCGCCTCTCCGGTGGCCACGAAGGCCAGCGCCGCGCGCACGTTGTCGGATTGCGCAACCTGCGCCGCGACGTTCGGCCAGAGCCCGAGATTTTCGAGCGCCGCCTTGCCGTAGATCCCGGCGGGAACCGCTTCAACAAGCGCCATGGCCAGCCGCCCTTCGCCAAGAAGCCCGGCGAGCTCCAGGTCGGGCGAGATGTCGACCTCTTCCGCGTCGCGCCCGGGAGCGACAAGTACGAGCGAATTGTTCAGCAGATCGAAGCGCGTGCCCGGCTTGAGCAGGCCATCCTGCTCCAGCTCATCCATCCAGCCGGGATTGGCCGAGATGAAGATGTCCGCAGGCGCACCCTGCTGGATCTGCCGGGCAAGCACCGAGGAGCCGGCCAGCGCGACCACGACATCGTGTCCCGACGATGCCTCAAACCGTTCTTCGATCTCCGCCATGGCATTCGCCATGCTCGCCGCGGCGAACACGGTGATCTCGTCCGCGGCGGCCGGCGCCGCGACCGCTCCGACAAGGATCGCGACTCTGGACAGTCGGTTCGCCCGACAAATCAACGTCGCTTCGGTCACGTGGCGTCCTCCCGGATGCGCGATATGTTTCGTCGGGACGATCGCCAGAGTGGTGCCGGTCGTGCAAGCGCTATTTGCGTTCGGGAATATCGTTCAGCATGGCCCGGAGCCACGTGACGTGCGGCTCGCCCGCGCGGCGCGCCTCCGCCTCGAGCGTCCGAAACTCGGTCATCACGACTTCTCCCGCCTCGGTAACCTGCGTTCCGCCGCCCTTTGCCCCGCCTCGTATTCTGCGCACGAGCGGCTCCTGGAACATGGCATTCATCGTCTCGACAAACTGCCATGCGCGCTTGTAGCTCATGCCCATCAAGCGGCCTGCGGCGGCTCAAGCAGTTCCGCCTTGCCTAACCCGATCATCTCGTGCGGGCCGAACACGATACGAATGCGGAATTGCGGCTCAATATCGATCTCGGTCATGTGTGCACATTGCGCCCTCGGTCATGTGTGCACATTGCGCCGGTGTTGCGGTGCCGGGCAAGCCAGCAATCGCTGCGCCCGGGTAGGAGAGCCACATCGCATAGAGGCGAAAGTCGGCGGGCGCATGCGCAGCAACGCCACCAAAGGGAAGCCGAACGGTTTTGGCACTCCGTTGCAGGCGGACCAGATTCTGGTTCTGCAGTTTGACGGAGCAGGCACGCTCACTGAGTTCAGCCTTTCAGCTGCATCTCCGTCCCGCGCCCTTGTAGCGTTTGTGCTGAAATAGGGGTGAGCCTTTTACTTCAACAGCATCAACGGGAGCGGGACTGCAGGAACCGCAAAAGGCCAGCCGCACGCCGCACGGATATGCGCGGCATTCCGTTGTGCCGTCGATAAAGCGGCAGAACCACCCAGACTACACGACACAGCCGTTTTTGGGGTGGCCGAGACCGGCAAGAGAGATTCTTCTGGTGGACTCGACCTCGCCAAAGGAACGGTCCCTTGAATATCCGTGCTCTCGCCGATCTCCAGAAAACGCTAACTCCGCATGTGCCGTTGGGCAAGTCACGGCTCGAGACGCTCTGCATGATCCTGCTTGGCATGATCAGCGCCCGAACGGTGAACCTGACGCATATCGCGAGCGAGCGGCCAAGTCGCGCCATGGTTGCATCGACCTATCGCCGTCTGCAACGCTTCTTCCAACACGTGTGCCTGCCCGAGGATTGGAGCGTGGGCATCGTGATCTCGCTGCTCGGCAATCCTCGCCCTTGGCATCTGTGTCTTGACCGCACCAACTGGAAGATCGGCAAGACCGACGTTAACGTCCTCGTGTTGGCCGTCATCACGGCCAGGTTCCGTGTCCCGTTGATGTGGACCATGCTCCCGCATTCCGGCAACAGCACGACCGCTCAGCGCATCGCGCTGATGAAGCGGTATCTCGCGTATTTCGACGCCTCAACCGTTCGGATGCTGCTGGCGGATCGCGAGTTCATCGGTCAGGAATGGTTCACTTTTCTCGTCGAGCAGGAGATCCCCTTCGCGATCCGCATGAAGGAGGGCCAGATAGTCCGTACCAACGGCCGCGAGCTGAACCTGCGCTCCCTGCTGTCACGGTGCAGGGGTGTGCGGGGCTTCACGGCCGTCCTGCCTGGCAGAGCGAATCACCC
>NZ_CYPR01000122.1 GCF_001408515.1 Jannaschia seosinensis
AACTTTTGGGCATATCTCGCTGGGCTGCAACACGGCAGATGAGGGCGATGGCAATAGCGGTTATGGCGATGAGCAGAGACAACTTGGACGCGAGCGTCAGGCGGGTGTCCTCCAGGTTCAGCCCCCGCGTCTTGCTGTCGGCGAACAGGCACTCGATGAGCCAGCGCTTCTTGTACTGCCGCAGGATGTGCGCGCCAGTGGCTGGATAGGGCGAAGCCACCACGAGAAGCTCGCCGCCCTTGATGCGGCGCGCACCGAAGTGGAGCTCGAGGTCAGGGTGACTCGCTCTGCCAGGCAGGACGGCCGTAAAGCCCCGCACACCCCTGCACCGTGACAGCAGGGAGCGCAGGTTCAGCTCGCGGCCGTTGGTACGGACTATCTGGCCCTCCTTCATGCGGATCGCGAAGGGGATCTCCTGCTCGACGAGAAAAGTGAACCATTCCTGACCGATGAACTCACGATCCGCCAGCAGCATCCGAACGGTTGAGGCGTCGAAATACGCGAGATACCGCTTCATCAGCGCGATACGCTGAGCGGTCGTGCTGTTGCCGGAATGCGGGAGCATGGTCCACATCAACGGGACACGGAACCTGGCCGTGATGACGGCCAACACGAGGACGTTAACGTCGGTCTTGCCGATCTTCCAGTTGGTGCGGTCAAGACACAGATGCCAAGGGCGAGGGTTGCCGAGCAGCGAGATCACGATGCCCACGCTCCAATCCTCGGGCAGGCACACGTGTTGGAAGAAGCGTTGCAGACGGCGATAGGTCGATGCAACCATGGCGCGACTGGGCCGCTCGCTCGCGATATGCGTCAGGTTCACCGTTCGGGCGCTGATCATGCCAAGCAGGATCATGCAGAGCGTCTCGAGCCGTGACTTGCCCAACGGCACATGCGGAGTTAGCGTTTTCTGGAGATCGGCGAGAGCACGGATATTCAAGGGACCGTTCCTTTGGCGAGGTCGAGTCCACCAGAAGAATCCGTCTTGCCGGTCTCGGCCACCCCAAAAACGGCTGTGTCGTGTAGTCTGGAGAAGGCGGCGGAGGTTGCGTAACCGTCTGAAACTCTGTATTTTTTGGTTATCGACGCCAAAGATTCAGATTTCAGCAGGACGACCTCCGCCATGACCCAGTCTACGTGCTCCACGCCCCGCCTGTCACCCCTTAACGGTAAGCCGGTCCTACTCGGGTTTGACGGCGCCGACATGAGCTCCGACGCCGGCCTGACCCTGCTGCGCGAGATCGAGCGCAGGGCGGGTCTGGCGCAGCGGCTCGCAGATTGCCTGCACGATCCGCGTGACCCGGCGAAAGTTCAGCATAGCCTGAGCGACATCATCCGGTTCCGGATCATGATGATCGGGGCGGGATACGAAGACGGCAACGACGCGGCAGCCCTGCGGTACGATCCCAGCTTCAGGATCGCGCTGGAGCGTGGCCCGGAAACAGGGCCGGTCTTGTGTTCGCAGCCGACGATCTCGCGCATGGAAAACCTGCCCGATGCCCGCGCCCTTATCCGCATGGGCCGCGAGATGATCCGGTTCTACTGCCACTCGTTTGCGCGCCCCCCAAGCCGGATCGTGCTCGATATCGATGATACCTTTGACGCGGTGCATGGCCACCAGAAGCTGCGCCTGTTCAATGCGTTCTACGACGAGTTCGGCTTCCAGCCGATCGTCGTCTTCGACGGCGAAGGCCGGCTCGTGGGGACACTGTTGCGCCCGGCCCGCCGCCCCAATGGGGCCGAGAGCGCGGCCCACATCCGCCGGTTGATCCGGCAGATTGCCAGGCATTGGCCCGAGACAGAAATCCTGCTGCGAGCCGACAGCCACTACTGCACCCCGCAGGTTCTGGACCTGTGTGACGGGCTCGGGCTGCGCTATGTCTTTGGTTTGTCAAAGAACGGCCGTCTGGCGCGGAACATCTCGGCTCTGGAAGCGTCGACGGCGGCGCGCTACGTCCGGACGCCGGGTCAGAAGCTGCGCCGGTTCAAAACCTTCTCCTACGCAGCCCGCTCGTGGTCGAAACCCCGCCGCGTCATCGCCCGCGTCGAGGTTGGCCCCATGGGGCAGGACACCCGCTACGTCGTCACCAACCTCGAGGGCGGTCGCGGCAAGTATCTTTACGAGAAGATCTACTCCGCTCGCGGCCAGGCCGAGAACCACATCAAGGCGTGGAAGGCCCATCTCGCATCAGACCGGACGTCGTGCTCGAAGGCGAACGCCAACCAGATGCGCCTGATGCTGCACGGCTGCGCCTACTGGGTCTGGTGGAAGCTTCGCGCGGCTTGCCCAAAACGTTCACCATGGCGCCGCGCCCAGTTCGACACGCTGCGGCTGCATCTCGTCAAACTGGCCGCCACCATCGTCGAAAAGAAGACCCGGATCATCGTGACCCTGCCGGCTTCGTGTCCCCGAAAGGGACTTCTCCTCCTTCTCTTCGACGCCCTCGCCCCACCGAAAACAGCCTGACGCATGCGCCCCGACAAACCCAGAAANANGGGCGGCATATCATGGCGCACACTACACGACTCCGCAGGGCTTTCGTGCTTCTGGGTTGATCCTCTGCCACGACGCGATGGCGTCGAGGGGATCGGCTCTGAGGCGGCTTCGGATGTGGTCGAAGCCGGTTCGAAACCAGGATCTGGCGTAGTGGCTGTGGCTTTTGCGCGGCGGCGCGCGCTTGCCGAGAAGGTCTGCGGCGGCGCGACCGGCCCAGGCAAGGGCAAGCGCGACAAGGGACATGAGCAGAGCGAGTTTGCGTGGATCGGTGAGACGTGTGTCCTCGAGGTTGAGGCCACGCGTCTTGGCATCGCCGAACAGACATTCGATTGCCCAACGTTTGCGGTAGGTTTCGAGCGCGGTGCGCGGCGCGACGTTGGTAACCACGATCAACCACTCTCCCTTGAGCGGCTTGGCCGCGACGTTCAGGAGCGGCATATTGCTGGCGGCTGCGTCCTCGCGTGTGCCGAGGCGGGCGCGAAAAGCCCGGCCACGGCGGGCCAGGCGCAGCCTTGCGCGCAAGGTAAGGTCGTGACCGTCCTCGGTCGTAATGCGAAGATTTCCCCTTACGCGGATAGCAAAGGGGATATTGTTTTTACCAAGAAATTCCATCCAGCCTGCGCCGACAAACTCACGATCGGCAAGCAGCAGACGGATGGTCGTCGCGGGAAAATTCGCGAGATATCGCTCCATCAGGGCGATGCGCATGTCGGTGTCGGAACACCCGCGGCCTTCGATCAGGCTCCAGACCAGGGGGACGCGGAAACGACGGGTGACGACTGCGAGCACGAGAAAGTTCACCTCGGTCTTGCCGATCTGCCAGTTGGTGCGGTCGAGCGCGAGCAGCCATGATTTGTTCAGGCCCAACAGCCGGACCAGAAGCGGGAGCGACCAGTCCTCGTCGAGATGGACGTGCTGGAAGAAGCGTTGCAACCGACGGTATGTCGACGAGGTCAGGGCCGATCCCGGTCGTTCGCAGGCAAGATGGCCGAGGTTCACGCTGCGCGCGCTGACCATGCCGATGACGATCATGCAAAGCGTCTCCAGACGGCTCTTGCTCAAGTCGAGATCTGGACGCAGGATATTCGTGAGGGCGGAGATGGCGTGGTGAAGCATCGGACGTTTCCTTGGTCGGAGTCGTCCAGTTGAATCCATCCAGCCGCCCTCAGCCAGCACTGTGTCGTGTAGTGTGTGGGTAATTGCCGCGCGGGCCGTCAAACCAGCCGCGACTGCTCCTTCGCCGCGCGAACGAAATCGGCGAACAGAGGGTGCGGCTCGAACGGCTTGGATTTCAGTTCCGGATGGAACTGCACGCCG
>NZ_CYPR01000123.1 GCF_001408515.1 Jannaschia seosinensis
GAGCTGATGGAGGCGCGCGACGAGCGCCGTCTGCTCCGCCTGCAAAAGCAGCAGGCCGCCGTCAAGCTGCTCATCATCAACGAACTGGGCTTCGTGCCGCTGAGCAAGACCGGCGCAGAGCTCTTGTTCGAGCTGATCTCGCAGCGCTATGAGCGCGGCTCCACGATGATCACCAGCAACCTGCCGTTCGACGAATGGACCGAAACCTTCGGCACCGAACGCCTGACCGGCGCACTGCTCGACAGGCTGACACACCACGTCAACATCCTCGAGATGAACGGCGACAGCTATCGGCTCGGCCAAAGCCGCGCCCGAAAGGCCCAAGCCAGAACCTGATCACCCGCCACAGGATTGGCCCTGCGGGCCAATGCGCCATGGCACGCGCCAGCTATGCGGCAAGCGCGCGCGCCATGGCGCTTGGCGCCCTGTCGCTGGCCTGGTTTTGCGCCGCCGCGTGGCCGGTTTTTACTCCGCCGTTGACAAGCAGCTCCCGCAAGCAGCGTTGGCCAGCAAGGCGCCCTTGCAGGCCATGAAGGACTGGCACAAAATCAAGCCAGAGCTGTTCAAGAAACAGCCATACTACCTTCCGGGATGTGACAGGTAGGGACATGCATGGTCGAAGCGGCTATCAGCCGAGACAGGCCCTAGCCCGCGTCTCCCTCGGCTCATCGGCAGACGGACCTGGTGTCCGCCGAATAGACCGGCATCCGGCTGACGTTGAGATGGCTTGTCCTTCTTTTCCTCGCTCGTTAAGGGGCAAACCAATCATCTGGACTTGGGGTGCGACTCCCCGAGTGGCTCTCCCGGCCGCCGATCCGCCGGGCCAACCAAGACTATCTGAAAAGATGACCGGTGCGGCGCAGCCGCCTGACCGGACGGGAACGGAACCTCTCAATATGAATCTCGACGCCTACCGACGCCAGTGGCTCGGTAACGTGCGTGGCGATCTGCTGTCTGGCATCGTCGTCGCGCTCGCTCTCATTCCCGAAGCGATTGCCTTCTCGATCATAGCGGGCGTGGACCCCAAGATCGGGCTCTACGCCTCCTTCTCCATCGCAGTCGTCACCGCGATCGCGGGCGGACGGCCGGGCATGATCTCGGCCGCGACGGCGGCGACCGCTGTGCTGATGGTCACTCTCGTCGCCGATCACGGGCTCGAATACCTGTTGGCGACAACAGTGCTGGCGGGACTTCTCCAGATCGCTGCCGGCTTCGCGCGGCTTGGCAATCTGATGCGCTTCGTCTCACGGTCGGTGATGACGGGCTTCGTCAACGCGCTCGCGATCCTGATCTTCATGTCCCAGATCCCCGAGCTGACGGGTGTGCCCTGGCTGACCTATCCGCTGGTCGCCGCGGGACTCGCGATCATCTACCTGCTGCCTTACGTGACCACCGCCGTTCCGTCGCCGCTGGTCACGATTGTTGTGCTGACCCTCGCGGTCGTCGCCATGGGGTGGGACGTGCGCACCGTGGGCGACATGGGCGCGCTCCCGGACACGCTGCCGGTCTTCCTGGTCCCCGACATCCCCCTCAATCTTGAGACGCTGGCGATCATCCTGCCCTACGCCGTCGCCGTCGCCGTCGTGGGCCTTCTCGAGAGCCTGATGACCGCGAACATCGTCGACGACCTGACGGATACGAAGTCCGATCGGAACCAGGAATGCGTGGGCCAAGGACTGGCGAACACCGCAACCGGCTTCATCGGCGGCATGGCGGGCTGCGCGATGATCGGTCAGTCGATCATTAACATCAAATCGGGCGGCCGGGGGCGTTTGTCGTGCTTCGTGGCCGGTGTCTTCCTGCTGTTTCTCGTGGTCGTGCTTGGCGATCTCGTCGCGCAGATCCCGATGGCTGCGCTGGTGGCAGTCATGATCATGGTCTCGATCGGCACGTTCTCATGGTCTTCGGTCAAGCAGTTGAAGACCCACCCGCGCTCGTCGTCGATCGTGATGCTCGCGACTGTGGCGGTGGTGGTCTACACCCACAATCTCGCCATCGGCGTCCTGGTGGGTGTGCTGCTGTCCGGGCTCTTCTTCGCAGGCAAGATCTCTCAGATCTTCGGCGTCACCTCGTCGCTGTCGGAGGACGGCCGGGTCCGGACCTACCACGTCCACGGGCAGCTCTTCTTTGCGTCGTCCGAGGAGTTCATGGACGCCTTCGATTTCAAGGAGGCGGCCGAGCGCGTCGTGATCGACGTCAGCCGGGCGCATATCTGGGACATCTCCTCGGTTGCCGCGCTCGACATGGCTGTGCTGAAGTTCCGCAGGGACGGGTCCGAGGTCGAGATCGTCGGCATGAACGAAGCGTCCGAAACCATGGTCGACAGGCTTGCCATGCATGACAAGCCCGGTGCCATGGACAAACTGCTGGCGCATTGAGGGAGGAAACGTCATGACCAACAAGATCATCGCCCTGGTGGACGGCTCCACCTACTCCAAAAGCGTCTGTGACCATGCGGCTTGGTTCGCCGGGCACGGCGGCTACGAGGTCGAGCTGATGCACGTCCTTGGCCGCCGGGAGGGCAGCGGCGGGTCCGACCTGTCGGGCGCCATCTCGCTTGGGGCGCGCAGCGCGCTTCTCGAAGAGCTCTCGAAGATCGACGAACAGCGCGCAAAGCTCGTGGTCCGTCGCGGCCGCGCCATCCTCGAGGACGCCAAGGCGCTACTCGACGAGGCAGGCGTCCGGGCCACAGAACATCTGCGACATGGCGACCTGATCGAGGCGATCTCCGAGACCGAGGGGCGCGCCGACATGATCCTGATCGGGAAGCGCGGCGAAGCAGCCGACTTCGCCAAGGGGCATCTCGGCTCGAACCTGGAGCGCATCGTGCGCGCCGCCTCGAAGCCGCTCTTCATCGCCTCCCGGGCGTTCCGGCCGATCGAGAAGGTGCTGATCGCCTACGACGGAAGTGCGAGCGCCATGCGCGCCGTCGACTACATGGCGCGCTCCGTGCTCTATTCGAACCTCGCCATCAAGATCGTGACGGTCGGGTCTGCAACGGAAGCCGCCAAGAAGGGACTTGAGGATGCGAAAGCCATGCTCTCAGCCGCGGGGCTGAAGGCGGAGACCGGCATTCTGCCCGGTCAACCGGAAGAGGCCTTGGGCAAGCTCATCGATGAGGCCGAGTTCAATCACCTGGTGATAGGCGCCTCCGGCCACTCCCGCCTGCGTTCTCTTTTCGTCGGCTCGACCAGCCTTGAGATGATCCGCACCTGCAAGGTGCCGATCCTCCTTGTGAAGTGAGGATGGAAGACAAGCCGCCCGACGATTACTTTCCAAGCCTGCCGGAAGAATTTGGCACGGCGCATCTCGTGGCGGCGGACGGTAGAAGGGAATTCTTCCTGTCGTTTCGTCAAGATACTGGGGCCGGAACCTTTTTATGCCACCAAAGACCTCCGATGAGGCGAGCCAATAAATTCAGCCGTCCCCGTCTCATTTGTTTGTCCTCCTGTCGGCGAACGTTATTGCGCGTCGACGGTTGAAATCAGCGCGTTGATTTCTTCGGCAAGAATTTAGGGGTGATCCTCCGGCGTGAAATGCAGACCCCCGTCGATCCGCCGCAGCGGCGCACCGAGATCCGTGGCGAGCCGCTCGCCATACTCGATTTTCTGGAACTCGTCCGCGGCTCCCCAGACGATCCGGGCGGGGACGGCGAGCGTCGGCAGTTGGCCCGCGATGGCCTTGGTATCTTCAACATTCAAAGATTGCGCCTGCCGCACGAAGGCATCTGCCTCTCCATGACGAACATAATGCGGCGCGTGTGGGGATTGTCAGGTTATTTTATGTGGATCAGCAAAGTGTCGTCGGCGACCGCTCACGCGGACAGTTCGGTCGTGTAGTCTGCCCATAGGGCGAACGCGTCCTGTCTTGCGTGATGATAGGAACGGGCGGAGAGGCGGTGACGGCGTGGGCGGAAGATGGCGTCGGTCTGATCGTGGGCCGATAAGAACCTCTGGGCCTGTCGCGGTGACTTGAACCCGCCCATGACCTTCTCTCGTCGGCGGGTATGCCGATGGGATGCTTCTGCCGCGTTGTTGATCCCCTTGTGGCGACGGTGCTCTACGCCGGGTGCGAGTTTCGCCTTGGCCGCCGCATAGGATCCGAGCTTGTCGGTCACCATCACCCGCGGCAGGCCCCATCACTTGAAGAGCTTGCGCATGAACTGCTTCGCGGCCGCGGTGTCGCGGCATGACTGCACGAGGATGTCCAAGACGTCGCCTTTCGCGTCGATTGCCCGCCACAACCAATGCTTCGTGCCGTTGATCTTGAGTACGACCTCGTCGAGATGCCACTTGTCGGCTGGCCAGGGCCGATCGCGTCGGATCTTCGCGGCGAACTGCGTCCCGAACTTCGCAACCCACACCCGTATCGTCTCATAGGAAACGG
>NZ_CYPR01000124.1 GCF_001408515.1 Jannaschia seosinensis
GTTTGTAGCCGTTGGCATAGCCGTGACGCTCGGGCGTGCGCTCATAATGGCTCGCGCCGAGAAACCGCTCCCGTTCGATCTGCATCGCCAGCTCGAAAGCCCGCGCGAACACCGATGCGATCTCGCCGGGCCCGTGCTCGATCAACTGTTCCAAGACCGCCTCAAGCGCCGTATCCTTCCGCCTGTCCATTCGTTCTTCTCCATGGTTGTGTTGCAAGGCCATGGAATACCAGAATGGGCAGCTTGTGCTGGAGGCGCCCCAGCACGAGCTCACGCCCCGCGTCTCAAGCGAATTTCCAGACCTGAGGGTACAGTACCGGCGGGGGCGGGCCAGCGTGCCGCGGCCACTATCTGTGGAACAGGCAAACCAACGTATCGGAAACTGTGGGCACTCCTGAAGGAGCTTCTAGCGGCAGTCGAAAGCCGAAGCGGACGGGGCAGGACAAGTGGCGTGGACGTCCGGCGCCTTTTGTGAAACTTCTGTGAAATCAGCATCTCGTGCCTCTGCCGAGATTGCTCGATCTGAGCGATGGAACTAGCCACTACGGCATCGAGTCGGTGGCGTCGTAAGCGGCGGCCCGGTTCGAGCGGCCGATGGGAAGCGGGGAGGGTTGATCATGTCTCGGCAACGAAAATGCAATATCGGCCTCGCCACCGTCGGCTTTGGTGTATGCGAAGCGGGCGCTAGATGCGCCGGGCGCATGACTTTTCCTAAGAATGACTCGGGTGTTCATATGATCTACGCGAAACTTGCAATTTCGGCGCTGGCCGTCGCCGCGGCCTCGGCGGCCTCGGCACAATCGCGGGACCAGATCCGCATTGTCGGCTCTTCGACCGTCTTCCCCTATACGCAGGCCGTGGCCGAGCAGTTTTCGAGCATGACTGGCGCCCCGTCTCCCATCGTGGAATCCACTGGGACCGGTGGCGGCATGCAAATCTTCTGCCAGGGGATCGGCGAGCAATACCCGGACATGGCCGGCGCTTCCCGTGCGATGAAGCCTTCGGAGTATGAGCTTTGTCAGTCGAACGGCGTGGAAAGCGTCAGCGAAGCGCTGATCGGGTACGACGGCCTTTCGCTGGCAGTCTCGCGCGAAAGCGAGCAGGACTGGGACCTGACGCTCGCGGAGATTTATCAGGCGCTCGCGGCCGAAGTGCCGGTGGACGGAGAGTGGGTCGAAAACCCCTACACGATGTGGAGCGAGATCGATCCGGATCTTCCCGAGGTGGAAATTCTCGCCTACGGCCCGCCGCCGACATCGGGCACCCGCGACGCCTTTGTCGAGCTTGCGATGCACGCGGGCTGTGAAGAACTGTCCTACGTGCAGGAAGGCGACCTCGACGGCGACTGGGTGGAGGAGAACTGCTCGCGCATGCGGACCGACGGGCCTTTCGTGGAAGCCGGCGAGAACGACAATCTCATCGTTCAACGGCTCAACGCGGATGCAAACGCCATCGGCATCTTCGGCTATTCGTTCCTCTACGAGAACATGGATACCCTGAAGCCCGTCAGTATTGCCGGCGTCGAGCCGAGCGAAGAGACGATCGGCGATTTTTCTTATCCCGTCTCGCGCCCGCTCTACTTCTACGTAAAGAACGCGCATCGCGGGGTGATCCCGAACCTTGAGGAATTCGTTGCCGAATATGTCTCCGAGGATGCGCTTGCGCCCGGTGGCTACCTCACGGAGCGGGGCCTCGTGCCGCTTTCCGACGAGCGTCGCGCCGAGATGCAGGACGCGGTCCTGTCCGCCGAGCCGATGAGCGCACCGGAGTAAAATCCCTCAGACCCGGTCGCCCGGACTGCCCGGGCGGCCACTTGGCCCTTGCTTTGTCAGGGGCAAAATTGTCCGGACGTTGCCATGAACCTCACCGCTCTTGCCTTCGCTATTCTGCTCCTCGCATCGCTCTCCGGTTACATGCTAAATCGGCGGGCGGCGCTTTCCCTGCAGAGAGGAGGCGCCAGACTGCACTCACTTCCCTGGTTTCATGGACTCTATTCCGGCCTGACGATTTTGGTGCCGGTTCTCGTTCTTCTGCTCGTCTGGCAGGTTGCTCAGGCTCCGATCGCCGACCGGCTTGTCGTGTCGGGGCTTCCGGCTGAGGAAATGGCGGATCTGAGTCTTGGCGAGCGGCAGCTCGTCCTGGCCGAGATCAAGTCGATCGCGTCCGGTCGCGTTTTCGGTACACCGGCCGACTGGAAGATCGCTGCGGCCGACCGGCTGACGGGGGTGGAGCGCGGAGCTTCCATGGCTCTGGTCTTTTTCACGCTGATGACAACGTCCGTTCTTCTGATTTTGGCGCGGCGTCGCGTGGTGCCCGAATTCCGTGCCCGGCAGGGGGCGGAGGGTGTGGTGCATTCTCTCATGATCTTCTGCTCCACCGTCGCCATCTTCACGACAGTGGGCATTGTGGCTGCACTGCTTTTCGAAACGATCAAGTTCTTCCGAATGGTGCCGCTGACAGAGTTTCTGTTCGGCTTGAACTGGGAGCCGCAAATTCCGATCCGGTCGGATCAGATCGCCGCCGCGGGCGCCTTCGGGTGGGTGCCGGTCATCCTCGGTACAATCGTCATAACGGTAGTCGCCCTTGTGGTCGCGGTGCCGGTGGGGCTGATCTCGTCCGTTTACCTGAATGAGTTCGCGCCGCGGCGTGTCCGGAACTCGGTAAAACCCATCCTCGAACTTTTGGCCGGGGTGCCGACGGTCGTTTACGGCTTCTTCGCGATCCTCGTTGTTGCGCCGGCCATCCGAAGCGCGGGGCAGGCCATCGGCCTTGACGTTGCGCCCAACACGGCGCTCGCTGCAGGGAGCGTCATGGGCATCATGCTCATTCCGTTCATCTCTTCGTTTGCGGATGACGCGATGTCCGCCGTTCCGCATTCGTTGCGGGACGGAGCGTTGGCGCTTGGGGCGACACGAGCCGAGATGATGATGAACGTCGTTTTTCCTGCCGCCCTCCCGGGTATCGTCGGCGGCGTACTTCTCGCGGTCAGCCGTGCGATTGGTGAGACGATGATCGTTGTCATGGCCGCCGGACTTATCGCCTCCCTGACGGTCAACCCGCTTGAGAGCGTGACCACGGTCACGGTTCAGATCGTCACGCTGCTGATCGGCGACACTGCTTTCGACAATCCCAAGACGCTGGCTGCGTTCGCGCTCGGGATGATGCTTTTCCTTGTTACGCTGGCGATCAATGTCCTCGCGCTCCGCGTCGTGCGGAAGTACCGCGAAGCTTACGACTGAGGTTTTTGAGATGACTGATATCGCAAAAGACGCGCCCGGGCCGCGGTCCTCCTCCTCAGACGTTGTGGCAAAATCACTCCGGCGCCGTCGTCAGCGTCAGACACGTTTGAAACTGTATGGCATCGGTGCCTTGTCCATCGCCATTTTGATGCTGTCGATCCTGATCGGATCGCTGGTGATCAGTGGTTACAAGGCCTTTGTGCAGACGCAAGTTTCGCTCGAGGTGTTCGTCGATCCGGACGAGGTTTCGCTGGAGACGCTCCCACGGGGGGGCTTCAGCGATATCGTCAACCAAAGTCTCGCGTCCCTCTTCCCTGAAGTGGACCCGGAGGACAGGGCAGAGATGCGGGAGTTGAGCGCGATCCTCTCCAACGGAGCGCAGTTCAAGCTGCGGGACCTGGTCGTGGAAAACCCGGGCCTCATCGGCGAGACGGTAGAGATGACTGTTCCCGTCTCCGATCCCTTCGATCAACTCGCAAAGGGTCTGGTCCAGCGGGATACGCCCGAAGGGCAGCGCAGGGTCAGCAATCAGCAGATAGGGTGGTTCGACCAATTGGCCGAGGCCGGAGCGATCAGTCAGCCGTTCAATTGGGCCTTGTTCACCAATGCGGACAGCCGTTTCCCTGAGCTTGCGGGCCTGAAGGGTGCGTTGATCGGTTCGTTCTGGGCTTTGCTTGTTTGTTTCGTAATTTCGTTCCCGATTGGGATTGGCGCGGCGATCTACCTTGAGGAATTTGCGCCGAAGAACCGTTTGAGTGACTTCATCGAGATCAACATCAACAATCTTGCAGCCGTGCCGTCGGTCGTTTTCGGGCTGCTTGCGCTGGCTGTTTTCATCGGTTGGTTCGGCATGCCGAGGTCGGCCCCCATCGTGGGAGGCCTGACGCTGGCTTTGATGACCATGCCGACAATCATCATCGCGACGCGTGCCGCGCTCAAAGCTGTCCCGCCGTCGATCAGAGAAGCTGCACTGGGTGTCGGTGCTTCGCGGCAGCAGGTGGTCTTCGATCACGTGCTTCCGCTTGCGCTCCCGGGGATTCTTACGGGAACGATCATCGGGCTTGCTCAAGCCTTGGGCGAGACGGCCCCATTGCTTCTGATCGGGATGAACGCGTTCATCACCTCCGCACCTTCTTCTCCTTTCGACAGCGCGACGGCACTGCCGACGCAAATCTTCATTTGGGCAGACAGCCCGGAACGCGGCTTCGTCAGCCGTACCTCCGCAGCAATTCTTGTGCTGCTAGGATTCCTGATGCTAATGAACGCGATCGCGATTTTTCTGAGGAACCGGCTGGAGCGTCGTTGGTAGTAGAGGCCGGATCGATCGTCCCGTTTTGCTATTTAATGAATGCTCAAGTTCCCTTTCCTCCAACGGAACATCTGTCCGACCTTATTAACCCGCATAATTCATGAAGCTGCGGACTTGTGCTCCGTGGGATGGTTTCCCCGGTCTCGGTTTTCTTGCGTGCACCCGGTGTTTGCGTCCGGTTGGCAGGCCGGCCGGTGACTTGGGTCTTGGGCGATACGGGTTGATGTTTCTGGGTTTGTCGGGGCGCTTGCGTCAGGCTGTTTTCGGTGGGGCGAGGGCGTCGAAGAGAAGGAGGAGAAGTCCCTTTCGGGGACACGATGCCGGCAGGGT
>NZ_CYPR01000125.1 GCF_001408515.1 Jannaschia seosinensis
GGAACTTGATCTTGCTCCCATCTTCATTGCGGCCGCGATCGCGCACGCGCGGGACCTGCACAGGAATGGTCCCGATCCCGGTCATCATCTCGCGCTCGGGCAGAAAACCATGGCGCACAAGACGCTGGCGGCCCTCCTCGTCCAGAAGATGCGCATGCTCGGCGAGGAAGGCGGATACCTCCGCCTGAACCGCCGTTCGCAGAAGCTCCTTGGCCCCAGCTTGGATTACCTCGGTCAACGGATCCGCAGAAAATTCCGATGGCAGTTCGAACGGGACAACGGTAGATTTGGCCATGGTGGCATATCCTTTCTCTTTTGAGACTGACGGCGCGTGAACACCGCCATGATATGCCGCCTACTTCAGGCCATCACCAACTTTCGGGCATAACTCGTGTCGTTCAGAAAGGGGCGCTGACTGAGACCATTAGGGCTGGATACGCGAAGCGCGCAGGGTCCTCGTCTCCATATCCCGACTTTCAGGACATTCTAGAGATTGCAGTCGCTGCCTATGAAGGAGATGGTGAGAAAGATGACAGCCTCATTGAAGTGCTGCGTGATCTTTCCGACTTCGACCTCTTTTGGAAGCGCGGAAGCGAATCCCCCCCAATTGAGAGGATTTCCAATCGCACGCTGATAATTGATGTACATGCTATGCCTGTCCTGAAGGAACTAGTGGCGTATCTTGTCATTGAAAGATTGTACAAATAGATGGCGCACATGCCGGACAGTCCAGTCATACATGGGAGGCGGACTATTCGGAGTATCTTGGTCATTGATGGGGCGCACAATTACTTGAGTCAAAAGAACATTTTTCTTCAGAGAATTATTCGTGAGGGTCGCTCGAAAGGGGTTGTGGTTTTTTTCGCAGGCCAATCGCCGAACGATTACCAGCAAGAATTCTTCAATTTTCAAGAACTTCTTGAGTTCGCCTATATTTTTCAATGCGAGGGTGTGAGTGCCACTTCTGTGCAAAAGATTCTTGGGTGTAGCAACAAAACAGCAAAAGACCTTCAAACTGAAATCGCTAGGTGTCACATCCCGGAAGGTAGTATGGCTGTTTCTTGAACAGCTCTGGCTTGATTTTGTGCCAGTCCTTCATGGCCTGCAAGGGCGCCTTGCTGGCCAACGCTGCTTGCGGGAGCTGCTGGTTGTAGAGCCAGACGTATCGGTGGAGCGTGGTCTCCAGGTCCTCGCCTGATCGGAAATGGTGGCTCTGCAGGACCTCTTCGCTCCGGCCGTTGAAGCGCTCGACCATTCCGTTGGTCTGCGGCGACTTCGGCGGGGTTAGGCGGTGGTCGATGTCGAGGGCGGCGCAAAGCGCGTC
>NZ_CYPR01000126.1 GCF_001408515.1 Jannaschia seosinensis
TTGGCATCTGTGTCTTGACCGCACCAACTGGAAGATCGGCAAGACCGACGTTAACGTCCTCGTGTTGGCCGTCATCACGGCCAGGTTCCGTGTCCCGTTGATGTGGACCATGCTCCCGCATTCCGGCAACAGCACGACCGCTCAGCGCATCGCGCTGATGAAGCGGTATCTCGCGTATTTCGACGCCTCAACCGTTCGGATGCTGCTGGCGGATCGCGAGTTCATCGGTCAGGAATGGTTCACTTTTCTCGTCGAGCAGGAGATCCCCTTCGCGATCCGCATGAAGGAGGGCCAGATAGTCCGTACCAACGGCCGCGAGCTTCTCGTGGTGGCTTCGCCCTATCCAGCCACTGGCGCGCACATCCTGCGGCAGTACAAGAAGCGCTGGCTCATCGAGTGCCTGTTCGCCGACAGCAAGACGCGGGGGCTGAACCTGGAGGACACCCGCCTGACGCTCGCGTCCAAGTTGTCTCTGCTCATCGCCATAACCGCTATTGCCATCGCCCTCATCTGCCGTGCTGCAGCCCAGCTCATGGGACACAAATACCCCGCCCGGAAGAAGCACGGATACTGCTCGAAATCCTGGTTCCGGACCGGCTTCGATGAGGTCCGACGATGGATGCGGTCCGGTCCCGAAACGCCTCTCGTCGCCCGAAATCTCGTCGTCCCGAGACGGCTGCGGGTGGGAGTCGTGTAGTCTGGTTGACAGGCGAAGAAGTGGCTCTTGAGGTTGATCGACTGGGACCAGTCGTAGAATTCCTCGTCCACGTCGAGCGTGTCGTGCCGCTGGTCGTTGGCGGCGTTGTTGACGAGGCGGGTGATCGGGCCGTGCGCCTCGGCGGCCGCGTCCATGGCGGCGCGCAGCCCGGCCGTGTCGGTCACGTCGCAGCGCACAAACAGCGGCGCGTTGCCCGCCGCCCCCAACCTCACGGGCACGAAGCGGCGGTAATCGGACCGCCCGACGAGGGCGACCTTCGCACCCTGCCGCAGGAACCCCGCGGTCAGCGCCGCGCCGATGCCGGAGCCGCCGCCGGTGATGAAGACCGACGCGCCTGCGAGATCGGGATATGTCGGCATCGTCATGAACGCACTCCTGCTCTTCTGGCCGCCCAAGCCCGGCGCGCCCCTCCGCCGCCGGCCAACCCCCGCGACACCCCGCCCCCGCGGCCCCTCAAAGTCGCCGCCCTTCCATCACATGCAGTCTCTGCGGGAACGTCCAAGGCAATTGCAACCCAATGTCCAAAAGCCAGGTGCCCGACACGTCGATCGACCCGGTCTTCAGCGCGGGCGCGCCACGCGACAGGGCGGGAAGGTCGTCGTTGTCCCGGCGCGTCACGCGGTAGGTCGCGTTGCGGTCGAGAGCGGTGAGGCGGAGGGGGCGGGGAACGATCTGCGCGGTCGCCGCCGTCAGCGCGGCGAAGACGACGAAGCGGTCGCCTTCGGGTGCGATCTGCTGCTCCGCCGTGATCGCGGCCTCGGTGTCGAGGCGGTGGATGTCGGCAAGCATCGTCCAGTCACGGTTGGCTTTCCACCATGCCGTCACCTCACGCAGCTTTGCGGCTTCGTCGTCGGTGAGTTCGCGCGGGTCCATCTCGAAGCCCATCTGGCGCTGTGCGGCGGCCCAGGCGCGCAGGGACATTGGCAAAATCCGTCCGCTCGTGTGGCAAAGGCGCGGCCCGACATGGGAGCCGGTGATCGCCGCCGGCAGGAACAAGGCCGCATCGTGCTGGATCCGCACGCGCTCCAGCGCATCGTTGCTGTCGGACAGCCACAGGCGTTGCGTCCGGGCGAGGATGCCGAAGTCGACACGCCCGCCGCCCGAGGCGCAGGTTTCGAATTCGACATGCGGATGCGCGGCGCGCAACCGGTCGAGAAGCGCATAGGTGCCCCGCGCCTGCCGTGCATCTGGAGCGGGTAGGACACGGTTGTGATCCCATTTGACGTAGTCGATCGCATCGGCCGACAGGACCGCGTCGATGGCGTCGAACAGATAATCGCGGACGTCCGGGTTCGCCATGTCGAGGACATGCTGTCCGCGCCCCTCGATCTGGTCGTCCGGCCCCAGCAGCCAGTCGGGATGTGCGCGGGCGAGATCGCTGTCGCGGTTGACCATCTCCGGCTCGAACCAGAGGCCGAAGGTCATGCCGAGGGACCGGACATGATCGATGAGCGGGGTCAGCCCGTCAGGCCATTTGCGCCGGTCCACCTGCCAGTCGCCGAGCGACGAGTTGTCGTCGTCTCGCCGCCCGAACCAACCATCGTCGAGAACGAACCGCTCGGCACCGAGATCGGCGGCCCGGCTGGCAATGTCTTGCAGGATTCTGAGGTCGTGGTCGAAATAGACCGCCTCCCAGCAATTGTAGTGCACGGGGCGCGGCATGGCCGGCCGCGCGATGCGGTCGCGGACATGGCGCTGGAACGCTATGGCGCAGCCGTTCAGGCCCGCACTGCTGTAGATGGCCATGACGGGCGCGGTCTCGAATCGGGTGCCCTCGGGCTCGGATCCGGCGGTGTGGCCCCACTGGATCTGGCGGCGGCCGTCGGGCAGCTCCTCCGCGATCATGCGGTGGCCGCCGGACCAGGCGTAGTGGAAGGCCCAAGCCTCGCCGCCGGTATTCGTCGTGCCCGGTGCGGTGAGGTAGAGCCCGGGAAAATGTACATGATCCGATCTGCCCGCTCGACTTTCCCGTAGACGGGCGCCGGGCATCCATGGCGTGCGGTTCAACTGGAACTCGCCGATCCAGCGTCCCGCGACTTCGATCAACGCGTCGGAATGAAGGGGTGCCGGCAGAACAGGAGCGGCGAGCCAGTATGGGCGGACCGGCGTTTCGGCCTCCAGCACCGACCACGCGATCAGGATCCCGTCCGCCAGCATGAACCGGAAGGTGAGCACGAGGCCGAGCGCCCCGTCGGCATAGCGCAAGGACAGCCCGTCGGACGCGTCCTCTCCCGCGAAGGCGAAGCGCGGGGCGAGGCCGGGGATCACGAGTCCCGGCTGACCCGGAAAGCTGCGCGAAGCTTCGGGGCAGAGCGACAGGGGCGGGTTGGCGTCGAGCATCCCGCCGGTCACGTCCCGCCGATGCGCGTGGTGGAGCGTTTCCGCATCCGTGTCGGGAAGCGTCGCCCCCCAATGCACGCATTCCGGCAGGCCGTCGCCTTCGGCGATCAGCAGCAGCGTCCGTGACCCGTCATCCAATCGCCAGTGCCGGATCATTTCACGGCACCAAGCGTCAGGCCGGCGATGAAGTGCCGCTGCATCAGAAAGAACATCGCCACAGGGGGCAGGGCGGCGACGATGCTGCCCGCGCTCATCAGGTGATAGGCCGCGCGGAACTGCGAGTTGAAGGACGTGATTCCCGCCGTCACCGGCTGCGTGTCCGGGCCCTGCGTCAGGACGATAGCCCAGAAGTAGTCGTTCCAGATGAACGTGAAGACCAGCACCGAAAGGGCTGCGATGGCCGGCTTCATGAGCGGCAGGACGACGTAGACGAAGATGCGCCATTCGGCGACGCCCTCGACCCGCGCCGCCTCGATCAGGGGAAAGGGAAGCTGCCGGATGAAGTTGCGCATGAAGAGCGTGCAGAAGCCCGTCTGGAACGCGATGTGAAAGAGGATCAGCCCGGCGCGCGTGTCATAGAGGTTCAGGTCGATCGTCAGGTCCCGCACGGGAACCATCAGGATCTGGAAGGGCACGAAGTTTCCGGCGATGAACATGAAGAAGATCAGGATGTTGCCGCGAAACCTGTAAATGCCGAGCGCGAAGCCCGTCATGCAGGACAGCGCAATGGTCCCGATCACCGTGGGAATGGTGATGAGAAACGAATTGAGCAGGTAACGCGGCATCTCGGAGGTGAAGACGAGCGTATAATTCGCAACCCCCTCGAAGGAGGACGGCCAGCCCCAGTAATTGCCGGTGGTAAAGTCGGCGTCGGGCCGGGCCGAGAATGCCATCACCGCCAGAAGCGGCAGGAGCCAGAGAAGCAGAGCCAGCGGGAGCATTGACTGATAGGCGATCTGCGCGGCGGGCGAACGCTTCTGGATCGGTGTGGGAAACATCTACGCCGCCTCCTGTCCGAAACGGGCGACGCGGGAGTGTCCGGCGCGGATTGGGTAGAGCGTCACTCGGATCATCCTCTCCCCCCGCGCTCCTCGCGCCATATCGACCACAGGAAGTAGGCGATGAAGCACAGCATGATGAGAAACAGGATGACCGCAATCGCCGCGCCGTAGCCCATGCGAAACCCGAACTCGGCCAAGGCCTTTTCGTACATGTAGAAGCTGAGCACCCGCGTCGATCCGAAGGGGCCGCCATTGGTCATGATCGAGATCAGGTCGAAGGACCTCAGTGCGCCGATGATCGTGACGACGAAGGCGATGAAGGTAGCGGGCCGAAGCTGTGGCACGATGACGTACCAGAGCATCTTCCAGCCCTTCGCCCCGTCGAGGCGGGCTGCCTCCACCTGCTCGGGATCCACAGCGTTGAGCCCGGTAAGGTAGAGGATCATGCAATACGCCGTCTGCGGCCACAGACCGGCCACGATGATCCCGTAGGTCGCGAGGTCCGGATCGCCCAGCACGTTGAGCGAGACGCCGAACCACCCGAGGATCAGGTTCAGAAGTCCCGCGTTCGGGAGGTAGAACCACGAGAAGACGAGGCCCACGACGACCTGGCTGATCACGAAAGGAAAGAAGAACAGCGACTTGTAGAGCCGTATGCCGGTAACGGTCTGATTGAGAAACAGCGCGATCCCGAGGCCCAGCGGAATGGCGAGCAGGTAGAGAACGAGCCAGCGGAGGTTGTTCCACAAGCTGATCTCAAAGGCCCGGTCGGTGGTCAATTCGCGGTAATTGGCAAGGCCGATATAGGTCGCTTCCCCAAGTCCGTCCCATCGGTAGAGGGAGATGCCGAAGCTCTGGAAGATCGGCAGGACGACATAGACCGTGAAGAACAGCACGCCCGGCGCGAGGAACAGCCACGGCGTCAAGGCGATCTCGTTGCGCCGGTACCAGCCGCGCCGCGCGAAGGCGGGCGGGTGACGGTCGGGAACGACGGGGGCAACGGCCATGGCGGGGCTCCTGTCCGGCGCAAACGGGTCGATCGGGGCTTTGATGGTGAGGCCCTGCGCGGCGGGCGCGCGGGGCCGGCTTTACGGCGGGTTGGCCCCGCCGCAGAGGTCAGTTTGCGTAAATCCGCTGCCGCGCCTGTTCGAGCCGTTGCAGGATGTCCTCGAGGTTGTCGGGGTAAACCATGAATTCCTGAAGACCCTCCATGCCCAATGCGGCCATTTCAGCGGGGAAGTCGCGGTCGAAGAATTGCGCGACGCCGCCGGGGGAGTTTTGGGACAGCATCGCAAAGCCCTGCTCGAGGAACTTGTCCTCATCGACTTCGGATTGCGCATTCACCGGAAGCTGCCCAAGGGCATCGCCTCTGTTGATGTCGGTCTGCACGTCGGCGGAGACGACGAATTTGAGGAACTCGCGCGCGGCTTCCTTGTTCTCGGCCCCTGCGGGGATGTGGAACGTGTCGGTCGGGGCGTCCTCGGCCATGGGAATATCTTCGCCGATGGCGGGGAACTGGTAGAAGTCGATCTGGTCGTCCGTCAGTCCCGCGTCCCGCATCGGCGCGACGGCGAAGTTGCCCATGAGGTAGGACGTCGCCTCGCCGTTGACCATGAACGGCAGCGCCTCCTGCCACGAATAGTTCTGGTGGTTGTCGATATAGGCGCCCATGTCGATCAGTTCGCGCCAGTTGGCGAAGGTCTGGCGGACGCGGTCGTCGGTCCAAGGGATTTCCCCGCGGGCCAGCGCCATGTGGAAGTCGAAGCCGTTGGTGCGCATGTTGAGGTAGTCGAACCAGCCGCCGGCGGTCCAGAGGAACTTGGTCCCGATCGTGTAGCACTTCCGCCCGGAATCGAGGATCACCTGGCAATTGGCGATCTCCTGCTCCCAGGTCTCCGGCTCCTCCAGGCCCAGTTCCTCGAAGATGTCCTGCCGGTAATACACGCCCCACTGGTAGTAGGTGTAGGGCACGCCATACTGCGCCCCGTCGATCGTCAGCGCGCCCTTGACGGAATCGAGCCCCTCGATCTCCTCCCAGACATCGGACACGTCCTCGAACAGCGCGGCGTTGACATAGGGCATCATGCGGTTGGCGGCGTACCAGTTCACGACGTCGGGCGGGTTCGCCGACAGCGTGTTGCGGATCTGCGTCTTCCAGGCCTCGCGGTCGATCACCTGCAGTTCCACATCGAGATCGGGGTGCATCTCCTCGAAGCGCTCGGCAAGATCCTCCATCACGGCGCGCGGCGCCGGGTTCGACATGTCGGAGACGATGCGCAACGTGCCGGTCAGGTCGGGACCGTGCGCCTCCGCCAGCGCAGCCCCGGACAGGATGGTGGTGGCGGCGAGCGCCGTCAGAATGGATCGCATGATACCCTCCCAGATGCGTCCTGTGCCGTGGTTCCATATTCCGGAACCACGTTTCTCATATTGAAAACTCTGCGGCGTCCCGGCTAGCCTGTCAAGAAGAGCCGGGTTTCACCCGCGGGGGGCGTCGTGAAGATCGAACAGGACACGAGTGGCGATGGGACGGTGGGCAAGGCGCTTGACGTGCTCGACCGTGTGGCGGCCTTCGGGCGGCCGGTTCGCTTCTCGCAACTCCTTGAGGATGCGCCGTTTCCGAAGGCGACGCTATACCGTCTGCTCCAGACTCTGACCAATCAGGGGATGCTGCGCTTCGACCCCGAAGCGGGCACTTATGCGCCCGGCATGCGCCTCGTCCGGATGGCGCATGCCGCCTGGGCCGCGTCCAGCCTCGCACCGGTCGCGCGGGTTCACCTCGATACGCTGAGCCGGGCGGTGGGCGAGACGGTGCATCTGGCGCAGCTCGATGGGGGTCAGGTTCTTTATCTCGACAAGCGGCACGCGACGCGTCCCGTGCCGATGTATTCCGAAGCGGGGAAGGTGGGGCCGGCGTATTGCACCGGCGTCGGCAAGGCGATGCTGGCCTACCTTCCGGAGGCGGAGTTGGCCGCCGCGCTCGGCCAGCAAAGCTGGCATCGCTTCACCCCCGCCACGATCACCGACCCGGACACGATGCGCGAAGAGTTGGCCGCAATCCGCGCGGCGGGCCACGCCTTCGACCGGGAGGAACACGAGCCGGGCATCTGCTGCGTCGCGATGCCGATTCTGACGGGGGGCGGGCGTGTTCTGGGGGCGGTGTCGGTCACGTCGTCATCCGCGGGCGAGCCGGCGGCTTTGACGCGCTATCTGCCGGATCTGGCGCGTGCGGTGGAACGGATCGCCGGAGAGATGCGCGACTGGCGCTTTCCGGACAGGGGGGAGAGCTAGATGTCTGGTGTCGTGCTGACGGATGTCGTCAAGAAATACGGGGAAACGCAGGTCATCCACGGGATCGACCTGACGGTGCGGGAGGGGGAGTTCTGCGTCTTCGTTGGCCCCTCGGGCTGCGGAAAGTCCACGCTTCTGCGGATGATCGCGGGGCTGGAAGAGACCACCTCCGGCCGCATCGAGATCGGCGCCCGCGACGTCACCCGCGCCGATCCGGCCGAGCGCGGGGTCGCGATGGTGTTCCAGAGCTATGCCCTCTATCCGCACATGAACGTGGCGGAAAACATGGGTTTCGGTCTGAAGATGACCGGCCATCCGAAGGCGGAGATCGCGGCCAAGGTCGCCGAGGCCAGCCGGATCCTGAAGCTCGACGGCTATCTCAAGCGCAAGCCCGGCGCCCTGTCCGGCGGACAGCGGCAGCGTGTCGCCATCGGCCGCGCCATCGTGCGGGGGCCGGAGGTTTTCCTTTTCGACGAGCCGCTCTCCAATCTCGACGCGGAGCTGCGCGTCGAGATGCGCGTCGAGATCGCGCGTCTGCACAAGGAGATCGGGGCGACCATGGTCTATGTCACCCACGATCAGGTCGAGGCGATGACGATGGCCGACAAGATCGTCGTGCTGCGCGACGGCCGGATCGAGCAGGTGGGCGCGCCGCTCGACCTCTACCGCGATCCCGACAGCCGTTTCGTGGCGGGGTTCATCGGCTCGCCCGCCATGAACTTCCTGCGCGGCACGGTCCGCGACGGTCGGGTCGAGGTGCCTGCAATGGGTGTCAGCTTCGCTCCGCCGGTGGCGCTGGATGCGGAGGGGCTGGAGGTCGAGCTGGGAATGCGACCGGAACACCTGTCGCTGAAGGACGGCGACGTCGCGGGGGTGGAACTGACCGAGGCTCTCGGCGGGGTCAGCTATGCCTACCTGTCCACCAGCACCGGAGAGCGGCTGATCGTGGAGGAGCGGGGCGATGAGCGATCATCGGAGGGTGACCGCGTCGCCGTCGAAATCCTGCCCGAGAAACTGTTCCTGTTCGACGCCGCGTCCGGCGTGCGGATACGCTAGGCGGCACGGGAGGGGCCGCGCCTTCGTCGGGTTGTTCTCCACAAAATTTCTCTGACTTAACCCGCATAATTCATAAAGCTGCGGACTTGTGCTCCGTGGGATGGTTTCCCCGGTCTCGGTTTTCTTGCGCGTACCCGGTGTTTGCGTCCGGTTGGCATGTTGGCCGGTGACTTGGGTTTTGGGCGATACGGGTTGATGTTTCGGGGTTTGTCGGGGCGCATGCGTCAGGCTGTTTTCGGTGGGGCGAGGGCGTCGAAGAGAAGGAGGAGAAGTCCCTTTTGGGGACACGATGCCGGCAGGGTCACGATGATCCGGGTCTTCTTTTCGACGATGGTGGCGGTCAGTTTGACGAGATGCAGCCGCAGCGTGTCGAACTGGGCGCGGCGCCATGGTGGACGTTTTGGGCAAGCCGCGCGAAGCTTCCACCAGACCCAGTAGGCGCAGCCGTGCAGCATCAGGCGCATCTGGTTGGCGTTCGCCTTCGAGCACGACGTCCGGTCTGATGCGAGATGGGCCTTCCACGCCTTGATGTGGTTCTCGGCCTGGCCGCGAGCGGAGTAGATCTTCTCGTAAAGATACTTGCCGCGACCGCCCTCGAGGTTGGTGACGACGTAGCGGGTGTCCTGCCCCATGGGGCCAACCTCGACGCGGGCGATGACGCGGCGGGGTTTCGACCACGAGCGGGCTGCGTAGGAGAAGGTTTTGAACCGGCGCAGCTTCTGACCCGGCGTCCGGACGTAGCGCGCCGCCGTCGACGCTTCCAGAGCCGAGATGTTCTGCGCCAGACGGCCGTTCTTTGACAAACCAAAGACATAGCGCAGCCCGAGCCCGTCACACAGGTCCAGAACCTGCGGGGTGCAGTAGTGGCTGTCGGCTCGCAGCAGGATTTCTGTCTCGGGCCAATGCCTGGCAATCTGCCGGATCAACCGGCGGATGTGGGCCGCGCTCTCGGCCCCATTGGGGCGGCGGGCCGGGCGCAGCAGTGTCCCGACGAGCCGGCCTTCGCCGTCGAAGACGACGATCGGCTGGAAGCCGAACTCGTCGTAGAACGCATTGAACAGGCGCAGCTGCTGGTGGCCATGCACCGCGTCAAAGGTATCATCGATATCGAGCACGATCCGGCTTGGGGGGCGCGCAAACGAGTGGCAGTAGAACCGGATCATCTCGCGGCCCATGCGGATAAGGGCGCGGGCATCGGGCAGGTTTTCCATGCGCGAGATCGTCGGCTGCGAACACAAGGCCGGCCCTGTTTCCGGCCCGCGCTCCAGCGCGATCCTGAAGCTGGGATCGTTCCGCAGGGCCGCCGCGTCGTTGCCGTCTTCGTATCCCGCCCCGATCATCATGATCCGGAACCGAATGATGTCGCTCAGGCTATGCTGAACTTTCGCCGGGTCACGCGGATCGTGCAGGCAATCTGCGAGCCGCTGCGCCAGACCCGCCCTGCGCTCGATCTCGCGCAGCAGGGTCAGGCCGGCGTCGGAGCTCATGTCGGCGCCGTCAAATCCAAGCAGGATCGGCTTGCCATTGAGGGGTGACAGGCGGGGCGTGAAGCACGTAGATTGAGCCATGGCGGAGGTCGTCCTCCTGAAAACTGCATGTTTGGCGTCAGCAACCAAAACATACGGCGTTTCAGTTTGTTACGCTACCTCCGCCGCCTTCTCGTGAATTATCCGGGTTAAGTGCACGAGCAGCTTCAGTATCTTGGAAATAAGGTCGAAACACCCGCCGCTCCGGCGTTCGAAAAGCGGCTGCACGAGCCAAAGCGCGAGAAAGCCCACGAGAAATTCGGTGGTGAGGCCAAGCTGGTTGAACGGTGCGGTCAGCGCGGCCCGGGCGACGGCATGCAGGAGGTTAGTCAGAAGCAGGTTCAAACCGGCACCCTTTTGCCAAGGACGGCAGGCAGATAGGGCGTCGGATCGTGCAGTTCCTCTGCTGCGGACGTGGGGACCTGCACGAAGGTTCGGGAAAGAGGCCGATCAGAATGGTCATGGCCGCGAGGCCCACAATCGGCAGGAGCACGACGACACGCTGCCCGAGCGGCAAGGATTACAGTGTCGGCACGATCCCGACGAAATGGAGCTTTCAGAAGGCCCGGCCCCAGATTTTTGTCATCGAGTTGATCGTTATCAGGCCCACGACGAGCGCGGTCGCGGCGACGATCCAGAGTTCGAGGTCGAGCGCGGCCATAACCAAAACGCATTCCGCCCAGAAGCCCGAAAACGAGCAAGCGAGGAGGGCGGAGCGAGAAACGGAAAGGCCAGGAGCGGTGCATCGCGATAGAGCCCACCGATACGGACGATCTCCGTCGCGCCCGGAGTCGGTACTGTACCCTCAGGTCTGGAAATTCGCTTGAGACGCGGGGCGTGAGCTCGTGCTGGGGCGCCTCCAGCACAAGCTGCCCATTCTGGTATTCCATGGCCTTGCAACACAACCATGGAGAAGAACGAATGGACAGGCGGAAGGATACGGCGCTTGAGGCGGTCTTGGAACAGTTGATCGAGCACGGGCCCGGCGAGATCGCATCGGTGTTCGCGCGGGCTTTCGAGCTGGCGATGCAGATCGAACGGGAGCGGTTTCTCGGCGCGAGCCATTATGAGCGCACGCCCGAGCGTCACGGCTATGCCAACGGCTACAAACCCAAGCGGATCGACACGCCTGCGGGCACGGTGAGCGTGCAGGTGCCCAAGACTGCCGGGCATGGGGAAGAGCCGTTCTATCCGCAATCCCTCG
>NZ_CYPR01000127.1 GCF_001408515.1 Jannaschia seosinensis
AGTGCCAGCCCCCGCCCCTCGGCAGCCTCGGTGCCAAGACGGAGAAGCGACAGGAGACGCCCGAGACAGGCCGTCAGGACGAGCCCCGCCGCCAGACGCGGCAAAAGCCAAAGGGCGCTGCCCCAGCCATTCTGCCCCAGATCGCCCGCGCCCCAGACGAAGAGATGCGCAAAATAGGGACTTTCGAGGAGAACGATAGCGCCGGCCACCGCACCGAGAACCAGATTGACCGCCATTCCGCCCAGCACCGCCTGCAATCCCGACAGGCCGCGTGGCCCGCAGATCGCCACAACCAGCGCAAAGGCCCCCGTCGCGCCGGCCATGGCGATCCACCCGCCTTGCGCGGCGGCAACGGTGGGGGCGAGCAGCGTCATCGTGACCGTGGCGAGCCATGCGCCCGATGCCGCACCCAGCGTCAGCGGCGAGGCGAGACGGTTCTGCGTCACCTGCTGCATGAGGCTCCCCGCCACCCCGAGCGCAACCCCGGCCAGAAGCGCCATCGCCATGCGCGGCAGGTCGGCATGGAGAAACCGGGCTTCGGGGAAGCTCTCCGGCGGCGCGGCGAGAACGAGCGCAAGCATCCGTTCGGGCGCGAGATCGCCCCGGAGCATGAGATGCAGCGTCAGAAGCAGTGGCAGCGCAACACCGAGGCCGAAGCGGGCGATGGTCATTCCGCCAGCGTCACCAAGGCATCGTGGAAGGCTTCGGCCGTCCGCTCGAGCGAGAGAATGCCGCCATAGCTCCAGACTGTGTCCACTTCGGCGAACCGGTTGGCGCGGATGGCCGGCAGGGCGTCCCAGAGCGGGCTTTCCATCGTCGTGACCCCGGCCATGTGGGGCAGGATGGCTAGGAGCGCACCGTTCTCGACCTGCGCCAACACGTCGAGCGGCTTTTGCGTGACGCCCCAGCGGCTGGCCGGCAGGTCGAATTCGGCCGCGAAACCGAGCCGTTCGAGCGCCCGGGCCGGAAACGAGTTCTTGCCGTAAATCCAGACTGTCGCATCGTCGTTTAACCGGATTGCCGTCGCCATGGTCGGCAAGTCACGCGCGGCGAGATCCGCGGCGATCTCGTCCAGTCGCGTTTCCATCGCGGCCAATTCGGCTCTCGCGTAATCCTCCCGGTCAAAGAGCACGGCGAGCGTTTCGAAATTTTGGCGTGCGGCCGCGACGTTGTCGTGATCCGCAGCCCAGGCGTCGAAGACCAAGGTGGGCGCGATCCGATTCAGCTGCGCGACCTGTGCGGGGTCGAGATCCGAGGCGAGGATCACGTCCGGCTCCAGCGCCGCAATCCGCTCGAGGTTGGGCTCGGTGCGCAGGCCGACATCCACGACCGCCTCGGGGAGCGGCGGGTCGGCGACCCATTCCGCGTACAGGCCGAGTTCGGGCGCGCCGACGGGTGTGATGCCGAGGTCGCGCACCTGTTCAATCAGCGCCCAGTCGAGTGTCACGACCCGTTCGGGCGAGGCCTCGAATGTGGTGGAGCCGTCGCGGTCCGCTACCGTGACCTGCGCGGGAGCGGGCTCCGCGACGAGGGCGAGGAGCAGGACGAGCGTCCGGATCATTTGGTCGTCGCCACCAGCGCGTCCGCGATCCGCTCCGCCAAGATCTCAAGCGACACGACGCCGCCGAACGTCCAGGCAAGGTCCGCCACGGCGAAGCGGCCCGCGGCCACGGCCGGGATCGCCGACCAAAGCGGCGAGGCGAAGAGCGCGTCCTTCTCGGCGAACGGGTCGATGTGGACGATGGCGGCATCCGGATAATCGGCCAAGGCCTCGATCGGGGCCGTGACGAAGCCCCAGTCGGTCGGCGCGCCAGAGGCGGCGGCGGTGAGGCCCATACCACCGATGGCCGCGGCGGCCATGGAATTGGGGCCGTGGATGCGGACCGTCGTCGGCGTCAGAAGGCGCACGGGAAGGATCGGAGGGACCTCGCCCTGCCATGCGGTGCGGACACGGTCGCCGGCGGCTTGCATGGCGGCGTCGATCTTGATCAGGCGACGTTCGGCCAGTTCCAATTTCCCGAAGGCGGCGGCGAGGTCGCGATAGGTCCGGCGGGCGGTCTCGGCATTGTCGTGAGCAGCCGAGAAGTGGTCGCGGATCCAGACCGGGGCGATGTCGTCGAGGCGCGAGGCCATGTCGATCTGCTGATCCGATCCGAGGATGAGGCCGGGCTCCAGCGCACCGAGCGCCTCAAGGTTCGGCTCGGTGCGAAGGCCGACGTCCCGAACCTCCTGCGGAAGCGCCGGCGTGCCGACCCATGTGCGGTAGCCCTCGACATCCGCCACACCGGCCAGCGGCAGGCCCAAGTCGGCGGCCATTTCGGCAAGCCCCCAGGACAGGGCCGCGACGCTTTCGGGCGGGGCGTCGAGTGAGACGGTGCCGGTATCGCCCGCCAGTTCGAAGGCGTGAGACGGGAGGGCCGCGGGAACGGCAAGAATGGCGGCTAGAGCAAGCGTGCGAAGCATGGGCGTCCTTCAGGCAATGACGGCATAGGGCGGATGAGGGGCGGGACGGTCGAGAAGCGTCATGGGCACACCCGTCAGGCCGCTCAAGACGTCCTTGTGCAGGAAGCTGCCCGGCCCGCCGTCGAAGGTGACCCCGCCGCGGTCGAGCGCGACGATCCGGTCGGCATGGCGGGCTGCGAGGTTGATGTCGTGCAGAACGACGATCACCTGGCGGTCCACATCGGCGAGGCGCCGCAGGAGCGTCATCACCTCCTCCGAATGGCGCAGGTCGAGCGCCGATGTCGGCTCGTCCAGAAGCAGGATCGGCGCGGCCTGGGCCAACAGCATCGCGATCCAGGCCCGCTGGCGTTCGCCCCCCGAAGTATCGTCGGCGAGCTGGTCCGCGAGATGGTCGGTGCCGGTTTCGGCAAGGGCGCGGTCGACGGCCTCGTGATCCGCCTGACGCCAGCGGCCGACGGCGCCGCGCCAGGGAAAGCGCCCGAGCCGGACCAGCTCCCGCACCGTCAGGCCGGCAACCGGAGGCAGCCGCTGCGGAAGATAGGCGACGCGCCGGGCGAAATCGCGTTGACGGAATGTCGAAAGCGGATGGCCCTCCAGCCAGATCATGCCGGCGTCGGGCCGGCGCTGACGCGCGAGACAGGACAGGAGCGTCGACTTGCCCGATCCGTTATGGCCCAGAATCGCCGTCAGCCCCGCCTGCCCGAGCGCGACACCAGGCACATCGAGTACCCGGCGCCCGCCGTGGCTTACCGTAATGTCGGCAAGTTCGAACATCAGAACTTGGTCGACAGCGAGACCGAAACCTCGCGCCCCTTGCCGAAGTAGCAGGTGCTGGTGCCGCAGAAGCTGACATGGTCCTCATCCGCCAGGTTCGTGGCAGTGATCTGCGCCTCATGGCTGTCCCAGGCATAGGCGAGACGTGCATCGTAAAGGGTGTAAGAGGGTGTTTTCTGACTGTCGGTGCCGTCCCACTTCTCGCCGGAGTAACGTATACCGGCACCCACCGACAATCCGTTGAGGCCGCCCGAGGACGGCGCCCATTCCCCCCAGATCGAGCCGAATTCTTCCGGCACATTCGCCAAGGTGAAGCCGTCGACGTTCTCGGTATCGAGGAATGTCGCGCTGACGTCGAAGCGGAAATCCCCAAAGCCCGTGACGGCGCCCAGTTCGATACCGTGCGATTGCGCCTCGCCCGTCTGAACGCTGAAGCCCGGATTGACGGGATCGGCCTCGGTCAGGTTCGACTTGGTCAGGTTCCACAGTGCGACGGTATAGAGATGCGGCGTGCCAACGGGCTGGTACTTCAGGCCGATCTCGACCTGCTCACCGCGGGTAGGCTCGAACGGGTCGCCTTGGGCGTCCTCTCCGACAATCTCCTGCCGGAAACTCTCGGCATAGCTGACATAGGGAGCGAGCCCGTTGTCGAACCTGTAAAGCAGTGCCGCGTTGCCGATCCAGGCGCTGTCCTCGGCTGAGACGGCCGCAGAACTGAAGGGACTCGATGCCTCACCGGTTTCAATCCGGCCGTAGCGCAGCCCGAGATCCAGATGCAGCCGATCGTTCAGGACCGCGTTGTTCTGCAGATAGACGCCCCATTCCTCGACGGTGTTCGCGGGTGTGTCGACGACCGCGACATCGGTGGTGCCGATATAGACGGGGTCGAAGGGATCGACGGGGCCGTTCTGTGCGCCGTAGCCCGTATCGCTGTCGTATTCGGCATCTGCGTAATTCGTCCCGAACACGGTCTGCATGTCCCAGACGCCCGCCTGCCAACTGGCGGTGGCGTAGGCATCGAGGGTCAGCGTCTGCAGGCTGTTCTCGGCGCGGTAAACGGTGCGGTCGATAGTGCCGTCGGGATTGTAGCGCGTGGGATAGTCATCGAAGGCCCACCATGCGTGGCGGTAATCGGCCTCGCCATCGAGCCAGCGCGCGCGGGCCGAGACGGACCACACGTCCGAAAACCGGTGATCGGCCAACAGGGTGACGCTGTCGCGGGTGGTATCGAAGCGGTCGAAATCCGGCTCGCCGATGAAGAGGCTGTCGTCGAGGAAATGGCCGTTCGGCGCGGGCAGGAGCGTGCCGTAGATCGAGGCAAACTGGATCAGCGGACTGCCGTCGTTTTCCTGATGAGTATAGAGCAGCGTGATCTCCGTCGCGTCGCTGGGAGCCCAGGTGATCGACGGCGCCAGCGCGCGCGCATCGTTCCGCGAGAAGTCCACCTGCGTCTCCGCGTCGCGCAGGAGGCCCACCAGACGGTACTTGAGCGTGCCGCTTGCGTTCAGGTCCCCGCCGAGGTCGAGGCCCACTTCCTTCTTCTCGTGAGAGCCGAAGCTCAGACGTGCGAGGTTGTCGCCGGAGAAGTTGGCTGCCGTCTTGCTCTCGGTATTGACGATGCCGCCGACATCGCCGTTGCCGTAGAGGCCAGATGCGGGGCCGCGCAGAACCTCGACGCGGTCGAGCAGGAAGGGTTCGGGCTTGGCGACGTTGTAGTAGCCGTAGCGCGCCTGCAGACCGTCATGGAACGTCGTCGGATCAAAGCCGCGGATCGTGTACCAGTCGGACCGGTCGTCGAGCCCCCATTGGCCGGAATTGACGCCGGTGGTGTAGGCCAGCGCCTCCTCCACATCGTCGGCGCCCCGGGCATAGATTTCCTGTGCGGTGACGACGCTGACCGAACGGGGCGTTCGGGCGATCTCGGCGCCGGATTTGAGGAGCGTGCCGGTGGAAAGCTCGACGGCGTCACCGGCATAGCCAGGCGCGTTCTCCGCCTCGACATCCACGACGATGGTGCCGAGATCAAAGGTCTGGGCGAATGCCGGCATGGCGGCGACGAGAGCAAGGGCCGAAACCGCGAGGCGGGGATACAACATTGTGGATGTCCGTCTTCTTATTCTTATCTTTTTAGTCGGGTAAATAACACGACTAAAGGAGTCAACTATCCGCTGCCCAATATCCCGCCACGTAGCTTTCCCGCCGGTCGACGCCGTAATCCCTGCGCAACAACGTCCGTATATGCGCGGCCCGTGCCTTTTCGGCGGCGAACCAGACATGTCGGTCACCTGCGGGGCCAAGCCCCGTGCGGGCGAACTCCGCCTCGAGACACTCGCCCCGATCCCGCGCGACAAAGCGCAGGGTCACGCCATCGGGCAGGGAGAGCGGAGGCGGGGTGCGTGCCGTCTCGACGATTACGGTCCCGCATGTCCCCGCCGGCGCGGCTTCGAGAATGCGGGTGATCGCGGGCAAGGCGGTCTCGTCCCCGGCCAGAACCAGATGACCCGCCGAGGGCATCCAGCCGCCGCCCGGCCCCATCAGCCCCAGCGCGTCACCGGGCCGTGCCTCGGCCAACCAGGCACAGGTCGCGCCTTTGCCGTGACGGTAGGCGTCGACCACCATCCGTCCGCTATCCGGATCGACCTGACGGATCGTGTATACGGCGACGTGCAACGCATCCGGACCGTCGGGCCAGACGGGGCGACCGTCCTGCCCCACGACCGGCCAGACAGGCGCCCGATCGCGTGGCGGCAGCGCAAGCCGGAGGTGCAGCCCGTCGCGCGCGAAAGGAGCAAGATCGGGCGCCTCCAAAGTCAGCCGCCAAAACAACCCGTCCGTCTCCGTCACCGACAGTACGCGCCCCACCCGAAAGTTCGGCGGCATCTCTCCGGCTGCAGGCGCCCTATTCCACCGCAATGCCGCGGCGCAACCTCTCTCGGCGGCCTCGACCTGAGCCGCGACCGATTCCTGCAGCATGTAGGCATTCGCGGCCGACTCCGCTCGAATCTGGATCGTCAGCCCCTGCCGACCGCAGGCGAAACCGATGGACCCGATATCGGTGCAGATATCGATCTTCCGAGGCCGGGCATCGGTGACCTCGATCTCGAAGTCCCGACAGAACGTCACGATCCCATCGAGAAGCCGCGACGAGGCTCTGGTGGTAAGCTGCCCGTTCACGCGCGTGTCTGACCGTGCCATATGGAATCCCGATTGAATCACTCGGGAACATTCGCTACGTCAGAATTCAGGAAAGGAAAACCCGACAAAAAAACTTGACTATTATCCGGCACCTCGACAATTCGGCCCCGACGACCAAACCGGGAGGACCAGATCCATGCGCCGAGCCGCCGCCTTTCTCGCTCTCTTCACCGCGACATCGCCCGCCTTCGCCCAGGATGCGGGACCGCTCACGGTCGAGTTGAACGCCGCCGTAGAAGGCTCCGATGGCTGCACACTGAGCTTTCTGATCACCAATGGCGGTGAGGCCGATATCGGCAAGGCCGTGTTCGAGACGGTCCTGTTCGACACCGAGGGACAGGTCGAGCGGTTGACCCTGTTCGACTTCGGCGAATTGCCCGCCGGTCGCCCCCGCGTGCGCCAGTTCACCCTGTCCGATACGACCTGCTCCGGGCTCTCACGGCTTCTGGTCAACGGGGTGACGACCTGCGAGGCGCCGATCGAAGGCGCTTGCACCGAGGGACTGCGCCTGACGAGCCGAACAGACATCGAGATCATTGGATGAGCCCGGTTCTCGACCCCCTCGCGCGCGTCGCGGAACTGGGCGGCCCGGTCGTGCTTCTGCTCATCGCGGTGGCGGTTCTGACGCTGGCCGTGATCCTCTACAAGCTGTGGCAGTTTCAGGCCGCCGGCGTCGGCCGCCACCGCGCCCTGCGCGACGCCGTCGCCGCGTGGGACCGGGGCGACAGGACCGAGGCGCGCCGTGCGCTCGACGGATCGCGCTCCTACCTCGCGCCGGTCGTGGAATTGGCGCTCTCCGCGCCCGCCGACCCGGACGCCGCCACCCGCCTGACCGCAGAAGCGGAGACGCGGTTCGCGCGGCTCGAGACGGGGCTCAGGTTCCTCGACTCCGTCGCGCAGCTTGCACCGCTCGTGGGCCTGTTCGGCACGGTTCTAGGGATGATCGAGGCGTTCCAGTCCTTGCAGGAGGCGGGTGCGCAGGTCGATCCGTCGATCCTCGCGGGCGGCATCTGGGTGGCGTTGCTGACCACCGCCGTGGGGCTTGCCGTGGCCATGCCGACTGCGCTGGTCCTGTCGTGGTTCGAGGGCCGGATGGACGCCGAACGCGTCATTGCGGAACGTGCCATCGCCACCATTCGTACGCCCCTCGGCGGCGCGCCTCGGGAACGTCTCGCCGCCGAACCCGTCCATGCGTAGCGCGCGCCGGCGCAGGCGGCTGTCGCTCACGTCCCTGATCGACGTGATTTTCCTTCTCCTGCTGTTCTTCATGCTGACATCCAGCTTTTCCCGCTTCGCCGAGGTCGAGCTTTCGGCTGCGACGGAGGGGGCGGGTGCATCAGAACGGCCGCCCCTGTTCCTGCGCCTTGGCGCGGACGACATCAGCCTGAACGGCCAATCCCTGTCACTGGATGCATTGCCCGCCGCGCTGGCTTCCGAGGAGGATGAGACGCGGACCCTCCTCGTTTCGCTCGCGGGCGGGGTCACGGCACAACGGCTGACGGATCTTTTAGGCACCCTTCGCGGCGTGCCGAACGTCGCTCCGACGGTGCTCGGGAGGTTGTGATGCGCCGTCGTCGTTCTACCGACCGTGAGCCGACGATCCCGTTGATCAACGTCGTCTTCCTGATGCTGGTTTTCTTTATGGTGGCGGGCAGCATTGCGCCGCCGCTGGACCGGGCCCTGACGCTCGTGCGCACCGATGCGCTCGAGGGCCGGGCACCACCCGATGCACTTGTGATCCGCGCCGACGGCACGCTCCGCTACCGCGGTGAAACGGTGGACTCGGCCTCTGCCTTCGCGGCCGATCTGTCCGGCGAAGCACGCGCGCAGATCCGCGTTGTGCCTGACCGCGATTTGCCTGCCGAGACTCTGGTCGCCGTTGCGACGGAGCTACGGGCAGCAGGAGCCGAGAAGGTTCTGGTCGTGACCGAACGGGGCCTCGAATGATTCCATCGTCGCTTTTCGTAAAGACCGGTGCCGCCCTCGTGTCGATCGCCGTGCTCGCGGCGGGGCTGGTGATGGGCGTTCATGACGACCCGGTGAAAATCGAGGGCGGCGGCCAAGGCGCTTCGGCGCGCCTCGGGGCGAGTTTCGTGGACTTGTCGAAGGGCACGCAGGCCGCCGATCCCATCGAGGAGACGCAGCCATCCGATCCCGTCACGCCAACGCCGCCCAACACGGTGTCGCCGAACGAATCCTCCCCTGCCGAACGGGCAAGGCCCCAAGCGGTGGCGCCCGTCGCGCCACCCGCTCCGGCGAATTCCGCCGATGTTCTTCCGCCGGACGCCCCCGTTGTCGCTGTGCAACCCGAAGCGTCTTCAGCCGAACCGACGGCGCCCGTTCAGATGGCCAAGGTCAAGCCATTTGAGCCTATCGCCGCCGAAGCACCGAAGAAGACCGTCAGCGGCGAGGCCCCCGAGCCGGGAGTTGTCGCGACGTCGCCGCGCCCGCAGCGGCGGACGGCGGAGTTTGAAGCCAGGGTGCGCAGCACCACTCCGCCACCAAGCCAGCCAGAGCCGCGAGTCCAGCCGCAGGGTAACGCGGCCTTGAACGCGCAGGCGAGTTCGCAGACATCCAGCCGGGACCGATCTGCCAGTCCCGGCGCCGGCCAGCCTGCCGCCCGCTCTGCCGGAAACGCGGCAGCGTCGAATTATCCCGGTCACGTAATGCAGCAATTGTCGCGCGTGCGTCGCCCCAGGATCCGGGCGCGCGGCAGCGCGACAGTGGCCTTCTCGATCGCCGCCTCGGGCGGACTGGCTTCGGCCCAAATTGCGCGCTCCTCGGGGTCGCCCGCTCTGGACCGGGCAGCAGTACAACTCGTCCAGCGTGCCGCTCCGTTTCCCGCGCCTCCCCCGGGCGCGCAGAGGACCTTCAGCATTAACATCGCCGGTCAGTGAGGCCTGCGCCACGTCGCCGGATCAGGTCGGAGCGGACCAGATCAAGATTGGCTCGTTGCTTCCTATCAAAGGATATACCTTGGCGGCACTTGTGGACAGGAATACCGCTTGAGTCGGAGAAGGCCGGACAACATCCCATGTGTAGGCGCAGCGCTGTCGGAACCTATATTTAGATCAGTGAGAAACGCGCGAAAGTTGGTGATGCCCTGAGGGGCGGCATATCATGGCGGTGTTCAGACGCCGTCAATTCTCAGCTGAGAAAGGGATATGCCACATGTCGGACGATATCATTGCCAAGCTGCCCGATCCATCCGGGTTTTCTCCAGACCCTTTGACCGAGGTCATCCGGGGCGGGGCGCGCAAGCTGATCGAGCAGGCGATCGAGGCGGAACTGGCTGCGCTGTTGATCGCGTTCACCGATGAGAAGCTCGAGGACGGCCGGGCGAGGCTGGTTCGTCACGGCCATCTTCCGGAGCGCGAATTGCTGACGGGCGTGGGACCGGTGCCGGTGAAGGTGCCGCGTGTCCGGGATCGCAAGCCGGGCGCGGACAAGATCGTCTTCACGCCCAGCATCCTGCCGCGGTATCTGCGCAAGGCGAAATCGGTCGAGGAGCTGTTGCCCTGGCTCTACCTCAAGGGCGTGTCCACCGGTGATTTCAGCGAGGCGCTGGCCGCCCTGCTGGGGCCGAACGCCCAAGGCCTGTCGGCCAAGACCATCACACGGCTGAAGGCAGCCTGGTGGAAGGACTACGAGGCTTGGCAAAAGCGCGACCTCGGCGCGCGGCGGTTTCTCTACATCTGGGCGGACGGCGTCTACTTCAAACCGCGCATGGCCGAGGAAAAACAATGCGTTCTGGTGGTCGTGGGTGCGGATGAATACGGTCACAAGGAGCTTCTGGCCATGACCGACGGCTTCCGCGAAAGCACCGAGAGTTGGCGCGAGGTGCTCCTTGATCTCAAGCGCCGCGGCCTGAAACAGGACCCCAAGCTGGCCATCGGCGACGGTGCCTTGGGGTTCTGGACCGCCCTGCGCGAGGTCTTCGCCACGACACGAGAGCAGCGGTGCTGGGTCCACAAGACCATGAACGTGCTGAACGCGCTGCCGAAATCAGTGCAGTCGAAGGCAAAGGCACACCTGCACGACATCTGGCAGGCCGAAACCCGTGCCGCGGCGTCGGCGGCCTTCGACTTCTTCGTCGATGCTTACGGCGTGAAATGGGACAAGGCGGCCGCCAAGCTCGTCAAGGACCGGGATGCGCTACTGACTTGTCTCACGACTTTCCCGCCGAGCACTGGAAACACATCCGGACATCGAACCCAATCGAAAGTACCTTCGCCACCATTCGGCATCGCACGAAACGGTCTTGTCAGAAGAACTTCGCTTGAGGCGGAGCAGGCGGCTGGATAGCTTCCCCGCATGACCAAGCGCAGCCCCTTCAAGTACTTCAAGACCAGCTCCGAGATCATCCGACTGGCGGTGATGATGTATGTCCGCTTCCCGCTGTCGCTTCGCAACGTCGAAGATCTACTCCATGAGCGCGGCGTCGAAGTCAGCCACGAGACGGTGCGCTTCTGGTGGCGTCGCTTCGGACCGATGTTCGCCGGTGAGATCCGGAAGCGACGCATCGAGGGTATGAAATCGAGCCGCTGGCGCTGGCACCTCGACGAGATGTTCGTGAGGTCTTGTCAGAGAACTTCGCTTGAGGCGGAGCAGGCGGCTGGCTAGGCTCCCCGCATGACCAAGCGCAGCCCCTTCAAATACTTCAAGACCAGCTCCGAGATCATCCGACTGGCGGTGATGATGTATGTCCGCTTCCCGCTGTCGCTGCGGAACGTCGAAGATCTGCTCCATGAACGCGGCGTCGACGTCAGCCACGAGACGGTGCGCTTCTGGTGGCATCGCTTCGGCCCGATGTTCGCCGGTGAGATCCGCAAGCGACGCATCGAGGGCCTGAAATCGAGCCGCTGGCGCTGGCACCTCGACGAGATGTTCGTGAAGATCAACGGCGAGCAGCACTACCTCTGGCGGGCGGTCGATCATGAGGGCGAAGTGCTGGAAAGCTTCGTCACGAAGACGCGGGACAAGAAGGCCGCGCTGAAATTCCTCAGAAAAGCACTGAAGAAGCACGGGCGAGCAGATGTCCTCGTGACGGACAAGCTTCGCTCCTACGGTGCGGCTCTGAAGGACCTCGGCATGACGGACCGGCAGGAGACCGGTCGGTGGCTGAACAACCGCGCGGAGAATTCGCACCTGCCGTTCCGACGACGCGAGAGGGCCATGCAGCGCTTCCGGCGGATGCGAAGTCTTCAGAAGTTCGCCGCCGTCCACGCCTCCGTCTCGAACCACTTCAACCAAGAACGCAGCCTCTCCAGCCGAGACATCTTCAAGACCAACCGCACCGCCGCTCTCGCCGAGTGGCGCGGTCTTTGCGCAGGATAATGGCCAGGCTCCCTGCCCTTCCTGAGACTGGTTCGAATTAGTCTGCCAGCACCGCCACATTCAAGTACTGAATCCGACCAGGGGCCCCGATCGGGGCCTTTTTTCTTTTTGTTTCAAAGGGCGTTGGCAGGCCCATCCGCCCTCCGGAGACTGGGCGCTTGCCGAAGAATGGGTCTCCGAATGGCCCGTGTCTCTCTTCGAGCGCCCCTTGATGGCGGCGGGACGGCGTGAAACATCCTCGCATTTCCAGTGGGTTGCCGCGTTCATGGGTTCGCCCCGTTCGCGAGATAATCCGGTGACGGAGGCTGACACGAAAGCGCAGGGCGGCCAGAAGGGCGGCTCCGTGGCGGCCGATCCCGAAGTCAGGCGGCAGCGCTCGAAGCGAGCCAGGACCCTGCCGGAAGTCTCTGATGACAAACAGACTTCGTGCCCATAGCCTGGCGCAATGTCGAACGGGCCCTGGACGGATGAAGAGAACGACCTGATCGTCGCGGATTACTTCGCGATGCTGGCCGACGACATCTCGGCGCGCCGCTACAGCAAGGCCGAGCATCGCCGCGCGCTGCTGCCGCTGCTGAACGACCGGTCCGAAGGGTCTGTCGAGTTCAAGCACCAGAACATCAGCGCGGTGCTGAAGGGGCTCGGCGAGGACTGGATCCCCGGCTACAAGCCCGCGTTCAACTTCCAGATGACCTTGGTGGATGCCGTGGCGCGGTGGCTGGCGCTGAACCCGGCCTGGCTTGGGCGCCAACCGGGGCTGCAAACAGCCACTGCCCTACGCGAGGCGGCGCAGATCTGGATCGGGCCGCCGCCGACGCTGTCGAACCAGCCGCCCCCGCAGGAGCTGGACCAGATGCTGCACATCGCCCGAAAGTTCGACGTGGCGGGCCGGGACGAGCGCAACCGGGCCCTCGGCCGCGCGGGCGAGGAGCGCGTGCTGGCGCATGAGCGCGCGGCATTGCGGACGGCAGGACGGGACGATCTGGCCCGCAAGGTGCGCTGGGTGTCGGAGGAGGATGGCGATGGCGCGGGCTACGACATCGCGAGTTTCGCCCCGGACGGTCTGCCCCGGCTAATCGAGGTCAAGACGACGAACGGATGGGAACGCACGCCCTTCCACATCACCCGCAACGAACTGGCGGTGGCCGAGGAGCGCCGGTCGGAATGGCGCCTGTTCCGGCTGTGGAATTTCTCACGCGAGCCGAAGGCGTTCGAACTGCACCCGCCGCTGGACGCGCATGTCTCGCTGACCGCGACGACGTTTCAGGCGAGCTTTCACTGAGGCTCAGTCGAACACCCGCTTCGGCTGTTCGTGCCACGGCAAAGCCGCGACATCGGTCAGTTTCAGCAGGGTCACGGCGGGCACCTCGCGCTTGTAGACCAAGCGCTTGAGGACCCCCGGCGCGAGGTAGGCGAGCCGGAGCTGTCGGCTGACATGGCGTTCGGCCAGCCCCACGGCTTTCGCCAGATCGGTGACCGTGTTGAATTCGCCAGCTTCCATGCGTCGCCGCCAGCCCCACGCCCGACCAATGGCGCGCAGAATATGCGGATCCTGTGTCCGGTCTTCGCTCGGCAGATAGGTGGCGGGCGGCATGATCTTTGGCCGACCGTTCTGCTTGCGAACCTTGAGCGGCACGAAGATCTGGATGGACTCGTCGGGTTTCATCATTCCGCCGCCGCCTTCTTTCGTGGCGCCATCATGTCCCGCATGACGCCCGAGACGCCGTCGGTCCGGACATCGATGACCAGCCCCTCGGACGTCACGGTGACCCGGCGCACCAGCAACTGCACGATCCGGGTCTGCTCCGCCGGGAACAGCTGGCCCCAGACGTCCTCGAACGTCTGCAGCGCGGAGATCACGTCGGCCTCGGCGAAGGCGTGACCCTCGCGCGTCAAATGGGCGATGACCTGCGCCGTGATCGAGGGCGCGCGCATCACCCGCCGCAACTCGGTCACCACGGCCGCTTCCACGAGGTCGGCAGGAAGGCGGCGCGGGATGCCCTCATCGCTGGGTTCGCGATTCTTGATGACGTCCATCGAGACGTAGTACCGGTATCGCCGCGCGCCCTTCTTCGTGCTGCTCGGGGTCATGGCGGCGCCCGTGGCCGTGAAGATCAGACCCTTGAGCAGCGCAGGCGCTTGCGCGCGGGTGTTGTTGGCGCGCTTTCGCGGGTTCTGCCGCAAGATGGCATGGACCTTATTCCACAGCTGCTCGTCGATGATGGCCTGATGCTCGCCGGGATAGGCCTTGCCCTTGTGGACGGCGTCGCCGCGATAGACGCGGTTCATCAGCACTCTGTAGAGATATCCCTTGTCGACCAACGTGCCCTGCTTGTTGCGGAGCCCTTTGCGGCGCAGTTCACGGGCCAGCACGGTCGCTGATCCGACCTCGACGAACCTCTCGAAGATGCCCCGCACGGTGGCAGCCTCGTCTTCATTCACCACGAGCTTGCGGTCCTTCACATCGTACCCGAGCGGGACATATCCGCCCATCCACATGCCCTTCATGCGGGAGGCGCGAACCTTGTCGCGGATGCGCTCGGCCGTGACCTCGCGCTCGAACTGGGCGAAGCTGAGCAGGATGTTCAGCGTCAGCCGCCCCATGGACGTGGTGGTGTTGAAGGACTGCGTGACCGACACGAAGGTCACACCGTTGCGGTCGAAGACCTCGACCAGCTTCGAGAAATCCATCAGCGACCGCGACAGGCGGTCGATCTTGTAGACGACCACCACATCGATCAGGCCGTCCTCGATGTCGGCCAGAAGCTGCTTGAGGCCGGGCCGCTCCAGCGTCCCGCCCGAGATGCCGCCGTCGTCATACTGGTCGCGGACCAGCACCCAGCCCTCGGAGCGCTGGCTGGCGATGTAGGCCTCGCAGGCCTCTCGCTGTGCGTGCAGGCTGTTGAATTCCTGTTCCAGCCCTTCCTCGGACGATTTGCGCGTGTAGATGGCGCAGCGTTGGCGGCGGATGGGATTCACGCGTTGATCCATCAATCATTCCCCCGCTTTCGTTCGCGCAACCCGAAGAAGCGGTAGCCATTCCAGCGCGTCCCGGTGATCGCTCGCGCGATCGCGGACAAGGATTTGTACGGTCGCCCCTGCCACTCGAACCCGTCGCGCAAGACCGTGATCGTGTGCTCGACCCCATTCCATTCGCGGATCAGCCTCGTGCCGACCACGGGATTGCGAGGATCGGCGATCTGGCTCTTGCGTGTCAGGGTGCCGCTGACCTCGTCGGCCAGCAGGTCCAGCATGCGCCGGGTTTCGCGATCAGGACCGCCATACGTCAGCTCCTGGATGCGGTAGGCCAACCGGCCCTCAAGGAACGCTCGGCTGTTGTTCGGCGCCGTCGTGGCAAAAATCGTCTGCCACTCCGACTTCAACTGGGGGACGGACATGGACTTCAGCGCGGCCAGGCGCGCGGGGATGGGATCAGGCTTCGTCATGCGTTTCTCCGGTGAGTTGGAGTTGCATGACGGCATTGGTCGTCGGGATAGTGTAGGCAACGTTCTCCAGTATTGTCAGATACTTCACGCCTATCCTGCCCGAGCAGCCGAACCAGCCCGAGCGCCAGCAGGCCACACAGTTCGGCGCGGCGTTCGGCGGCGGTCATCTGGTCGGGACGTAGCGGATTGGGGCAGTTCATGTCTCGGTGGCCGTGTTTGATGGTGTGCTACCGATCAAAAGCCACCCAGCCGTCCGAGGTGGGACATCTCAGCGGAACGGGATGCGGAAATGCGAACAGGGAGAGAACATCAGGGCTTGCCGATCACGGATTTGTCCATGATTATCGCAGGTTGAATCAATCGAGAGCAGTAGTTCATTGAGGTGAGTTCATGGCGCGCAAAGCATCCCCGATCGGTCCGCATGTTCTGGCGCTGATCGAGGATGCGCGCGTCGACCTCGCCCGAGCTGCCCTTGCCGTGCGCGAGGGCGACAATGAGCCGGAATTCAAGCTGCCCGAGGACGTTCCCGACCTCGCCGACGAAGAAGCGGTCGAGGCGTTTCGGCAAGCACTTGTCGAGACGCTGTCGGATTTCGACCGCGATGACCTGCGACCTGCGGAGCAGCGATCACGAAGGATCCGGGCCCTCGCCGAGAAAAAGGGCGTCACCTCGCTCACCACCATTGTCGAGCAACAACTCGATGAGACACGGTCGCAGGAGTTTCACCGGCAGCCAGATGAGCTCTGCAGAAGCATCTGGGCATATCTCCATGAACGCGAAACCTTCGAGGATGCGGAGAGCTTTCACTTCGCCCGACAGTTCCGCGACCACGGCAAGCTCTACGACGCCTTCGAGGTCGAACTGGAGAACCAGGTAGCCCTCGACGCGGCGGCCATCGACGAAAAGGCGCTGGCGTCCAAGATCAAGGGCATGCTCGAGCTGAAGCCCGAGATATCCTGCACGGTCAAGGCGCTCGATCTGCCTGCCACCGATACGCACCCTGCGTCCATCATGCTGATCGTCCGGCACGGTGGCCCGCTTTCGAGCGTCTACGATCACCGGCAAGACGGAAGGCGGGGAACCATCTACTACCGACCGCCGAACGAGGCGACGCTGATCTACACGCCCTCAATGCGGCAGATCGAGGTCTGCGCGGACAGCCCCGTGGTGCGCCAAACGGTCAGCGACTCCTTCGCCGAAGTTGCGCTAGGCCACGACATCTCCCAGAAACCTCTGACCTGGAAGCGCTATAATCTTTCGCGCTTCCGCTCTTCGCTTCTCCTGCAGCCCCCTGAGATCGAAGGGTACGCGTTCGAGTTCGCGCGCGTCATCGAAGCCGAGATCCGGCTGGGAAGCTGGCGCCGCAAGCTTCAGCTCAAGGTGACGGTCGACGATGACATCCAGGAGGTTGCCGACCGATATCTCGGGGCGCGGAACATCTTTCGGCGCGCCGAAGCGTTCAGCCGGATCACGATCGCGGTGGCCTATAACCTGATCGGCGATGACAAGCAGCGGACGCTCAATATCACGATTGCGGGCACGAAGAGCTGCAACCTGCAGAGCAAGCCCGATCCGGAGGAACGCAGCCTCGGCTTCGCGCTGCTCAAGGAATGGGGAATCCTGAGCGCGTTCAGGCAAATCGCGCATGATGACCTTCGCGCGATATTTCCCCAGCTTGTTCAACTCCACGATCGCATCGAGGACGAGGTCAGCGGAAGTTATCTGCTGGAACTCGGGCTTGACCCGAAGCGTCTCATCGAAGGCGGCCTGCTCGAGCGCCGCGACCGTCAGGACGTGGTTCTCATCGAGGACGACGACGTCGACGGGGAAGGCGCCGTCAAGCCGTCGGCGACCGAAGGCATGATCCGCGCTGTCGGTCCTTTCGGCGAAGATGTCGGCAAGCGCCCCGCGTCGGATGTCGAGATGTTCGCGGTCAACGCTCAGTGGCTTCACGAGACGCTCATGCGCCTGATGAAGCCGCTGCTGAGCAAGCGGGCGGCGCAGATCCTGGACCCGGACCTGACCCTCGTCGGCGCGATCCAGATCGATGAGGCAGATGTGCCCGTCTATTTCGCCCGACGGCTCAATGATCCCAAAGCGGCGCAGAGACTGGATCTGATGTTGCGCGTGCGGGGCACCGCTGGAGTGGGCATCGTCTTCGCCGCGAGCGAGGAGATGCCGTCACATCTTGGGCCTAACGTCGTCATGCCGCTGCTGTCCCATCTCGCATCGGCGGACGAGGAAATGCTGTTCGCGCGCGACGGAATAGAACTCGCGTACCGCGACGGTCTTTCACTCGCACGCGGGGGCGTGTCCCCGCGGGTGGTTCGGACAGGTAAGCAGTCCGGCACGCTGTTCATTCCTGGCAGGGAGCCGCTTCACCTCGCTGGGAACGATCAACTTACGATCTTCGAGCGCCTGGTGGTCGCAGCCGCGCAAGGCAGTCCCGACGTTCAGGTAAAGGCGCTGATGGAAGGCTTCGAGTCCAGAAGCCCCCAGCAGGCGTTCCGGAAGGAGACCTGGGACAGCATCCGGGACGTCTATATCGGCAAGGGTGCGAAGAACGGATATTGGCGACTGCTACTCACTGCGCAGCCGACCGAAGCCGTGGCCGAGCCAGCCGAGGAAGCGACCGTCTAACAGCGGTCTAACATGCGGCGGGAGACGGTCTAACAAACCGCTGATTACTGGAAGGGCTCCACATAGAGGAGCACTTCCATGCCGACTCCCTTCCCCCCGCGCCAGGCAGCCCCGACGAGCTGGTCCGGCGCCGCGAAGACCAAGCCCACCACCCACAACTCGGAATGGCGCTGCACGCGCTGTGACAAGCTGCTCGGCGTCTGCCGGGACGGCCGCATGCACCTTCGCTTCGCGCGGGGGCACGAGTATCTCGTGGGCTTCCCGGTGCAGGCCACCTGTCGGGGCTGCGGCACGCTGAACAACGCGACCGCACCCGCGCGCTGACACGCGCTTTCACCCAACCCCCTGAAATCGCAGAGACGCGCGACGTCCTGACCTGGCCACGAGAAGGCGCCGGACGCCTGGCCGCAAGGCAGGCGTCCGATGTCTATCGCGTGGCACGAGATCCGTGATCACCTCATGCATTCTTCTTCCAACCTTCACTTCCAGCGCAGTTTCGACGCCGTCCGGCGTGCGCAGGCTGCCCTCACACCGTTCCGGGATCCGGCGGCCCTGCTGGACGGGCTGCACGGCACGACCGGGGATCAGGGCCAGAAGAACCTGATCCTCTCCGCGCTCGTCAGAGCGGCGCAGGGCGACGGGCCCGCGTCCGACTGTGCGCTGACGTTGCTGCTGCTGGCGCTCTGGCCCGGCCTCGACGCCATCCGCCGCCGATCGATCTGGCGCAGGCTCGGCACTGCCGATGAGATCGCGTCCGACGTTCTGGCGCGCACCACCGAGGCAGTCCGCAGCCTCGATCTCAGGCGCGTCAACTGGATCGCGGCCACGGTGCTGCGCAACGTCGAGCGCGACATGATCCGCGTGCGCCGGCGCGACACGGCGCGTGAATATCTCGCCAGCTGCGCCGATCCCGACGAGGTGGCGGACAGCGGCAACAGCGGCATCGGCGCGACCGGGTACGCGCGACTGAACGGCGCCGTGCGGAAGCTGCTCGGCGACGACGCCCTGTTGGTGATCCGCGTGGCGATCGAGGGCTTCTCCCGGGCCGAGGTCGCCGTGGAACTGGGCCTGACCGAGGCTGCTGCCCGCAAGCGGTACCAGCGCGCCATGCGCCGGCTGCACGACGCCCTCGAGGAAATCCCCTGAACCAATGTCCCGATCCGGTGCCGCCGGTGGCTTTTCCCATTCGAGCGCCCCGAGCGCCTTCCCTCCAACCGAAAGCAGACACGCATGAACCGCACTGCCGATCTGTCGCTCGAGGATTTCAGGCGTCTTCCGGGGCTCTATCGCCGCTGGGAGCTGACCGAGGTCTGCGAGCCCAACCGCAACTATCAGATTGAGGACGCCGGCGCCCATGCCGACGGGACGCCGTTGCTGGCGATCTACGTCGCCGAGCCCGCGCCCGACGTCCGCGAGGCCGCGTGATGCGCCTCCTCGATCACATCATCCCACGGAGAACCGCCATGCCGGACCAGCCGGACGACATCACCCGTCTTCGCGCCGCGAGCTACGCCCTCGAAGACCTCCCCGAAACCATTTCCCTGCCGCAGCGCCCCGGTGACGAGCCGCGCGAGCCGCTGCCGGTCGTCGAGGCGACCGTGGACGAGATCGCCTTCGTCATCGTGGAAGCGGAGCGCGAGAGCACGGCCGCCTACCGCCGCGCCGATGCGCTGAAGCGGCTCTACAAGCTCGCCCGCGAGGCGGGGTGCATCGGCGCCGATCGCGCTGCCGCAGCGGTGACGAAGCGGGAGGGCCGGTGATGGCCCTCCCCATCATCGGGGCCGACGAACGGCTCGCGCAGCGCAAGGGCATCAAGGGCGTCATCTTCGGCCGGTCCGGCATCGGCAAGACCAGCCTGCTCTGGACGCTGAACGCCTCCACCACGCTCTTCCTCGATCTCGAGGCTGGCGACCTCGCGGTCGAGGGGCTGGAGATCGACACGCTCCGGCCCCGCACCTGGAAGGAATGCCGCGACTTCGCGGTGTTCATCGGCGGGCCGAACCCGGCGCTGCGCGACGAACAGCCCTTCAGCCAGGCGCATTTCGACGAGGTCTGCGGGCGCTACGGCGATCCGGCGGTGATCGGAAAATACGAGACCGTCTTCATCGACTCGATCACCGTGGCCGGTCGTCTCTGCTTCCAATGGTGCCGCGGCCAGCCCGAGGCGTTCTCCGAGAAGACCGGCAAGCCCGACATCCGCGGCGCCTATGGGCTGCATGGCCGCGAGATGATCGGGTGGCTGACCCACCTGCAGCACACGCGCGGCAAGCATGTCTGGTTCGTGGGCATCCTCGACGAGCGGCTCGACGACTTCAATCGCAAGATCTTCCAGCCGCAGATCGACGGCTCGAAGACCGGGCTCGAGCTGCCGGGGATCGTCGATCAGGTCATCACCATGGCCGACATCGCCGATGCCAACGGCCAACCGCAGCGCGCCTTCGTCTGCCAGACACTGAACCCCTGGGGCTATCCCGCCAAGGACCGCTCCGGTCGTCTCGACAGGGTCGAGGGCCCGCATCTTGGCCGGCTGATGGAGAAGATCCAGCGCCCCGCGGCGCCTGCCTCCGAACGCCTGACCTGGCCGCCGGTGACGCCCGCCGATCCCGCCCCCGCGCAGGAGCCCGGCCATGGCTGAGCGCCTCTCGCCACGCCCGGTGTCCCGATCCGGTCGCCGGGGTGGCTTTTCCCCTCTGACGCCGCTGCGCGTCCCATCCTCCAACTGAAAGGAGCCGCGCAATGTCCGGACCCTGGAACGACTTTAACTCCGCCCAATCCAATACCAATGTCATCCCGAAGGGCACGCTCGCCAAGGTGCGCCTGACGCTCCGCCCCGGCGGCTTCGACGACCCCTCGCAGGGCTGGACCGGCGGCTGGGCGCGCCGCGCCGCCACCGGCGCCGTCTATCTCGACGCCGAATACACGGTGCTCGAGGGTCCCTATGCGCGGCGCAAGGTCTGGTCGCTGATCGGCCTCTACAGCCCGAAGGGCCCAGACTGGGCCAACATGGGGCGAGGCCTTATCCGCGGCATCCTCAACTCGGCGCGCGGCGTGTCCGACAAGGACAACTCGCCCGAGGCGCAGGCGCGCCGCCGCATCAACGGCTTCGGCGATCTCGACGGGGTCGAGTTCATCGCCCGCATCGACATCGGCACCGACACCAACGGCGAGGACAAGAACGAGATCCGCGCTGCCGTCACCCCCGATCATCGCGAATATGCCGCGCTGATGGGCACGGTCGCGCCGCAGTTCACCTCTGCCCCGGCGCAGGGCCACGCCCCACAGCAGCCCACCACGGCCACCCAGCCCAGCCAGCCCGCGTCCGCCCCCGGTGCCGCCGGTCGGCCGAGCTGGGCGCAGTAAGGGGGAGACCGGCCATGCGCCTGCGCCCCCGCCAGAAGACCTTCGTCGAGCGCAGCGTGGCTGCGCTCGCTTCCCGCGGCAACACGCTGGGCGTGGCGCCCACCGGTGCGGGCAAGGCCATCATGCTCTCGGCGGTCACCGGCGAGATGATCGGCGACGGGGCCAAGGCCTGCGTGGTGGCGCATCGCGACGAGCTGACGGCGCAGAACCGCGCCAAGTTCCAGCGCGTGGTTCCGGGCGTCGCCACATCGGTCATCGACGCCACGGAGAAGTCCTGGAACGGCCAGGTCGCCTTCGCCATGGTGCCGACGCTGGCGCGAGCCTCGAACCTGGCCGACATGCCGCGCCTCGACCTTCTCGTTGTCGATGAGGCGCACCATGCCGTCGCCGACAGCTACCGTCGCATCATCGACCGGGTACGCGCGGCCAATCCCGATGCCCGCATCTTCGGGGTCACGGCGACGCCGAACCGGGGCGACAGGAAGGGCCTGCGCGAAGTCTTCGACAACGTCGCCGACCAGGTGCGGCTGGGCGAACTGATCGCTTCGGGCCACCTGGTGCCGCCGCGCACCTTCGTCATCGACGTGGGCGTGCAGGACGAGTTGCGCTCGGTCCGCAAGACCATGTCGGATTTCGACATGGCGGAGGTGGCGGGCATCATGGACCGCGCCCCCGTCACCGACGAGGTGATCCGCCACTGGAAGGAGAAGGCGGGCGATCGGCAGACCGTGGTGTTCTGCTCCACCGTTGCACATGCCGAACACGTCACCGACGCGTTCAGGGCAGCGGGCGTTTCCGCGGCGCTGATCCACGGCGATCTGGTGGCCGAGACCCGCAAGGCGATCCTCGCCGACTACGCGGCGGGCGACATCCGCGTCGTGGTCAACGTCGCGGTGCTGACCGAGGGCTGGGATCATCCGCCCACCTCCTGCGTCGTGCTGCTGCGCCCCAGCTCCTACAAGTCCACGATGATCCAGATGGTCGGGCGCGGCCTGCGTACCGTCGACCCCGAGGAACATCCCGGCATCGTCAAGACCGACTGCGTCGTGCTGGATTTCGGCACCTCGAGCCTGATCCACGGCACGCTGGAACAGGATGTCGATCTCGACGGCAAGACCGAAACCGGCGAGGCGCCGACCAAGACCTGCCCTGCCTGCGAGGCGGAGATCCCGCTGGCCGCCACCGAATGCCCGCTCTGCGGCGAGGCGTTCCCGCGGGAGGACGAAGAGGTCGGTGAAGGCGGCGGTGCCGCGCCGCTCTCGGGCTTCATGATGACCGAGATCGACCTGCTGAAGCGGTCCAGCTTCGCGTGGGTCGACCTCTACGGCACGGACGACGCGCTGATGGCCACGGGCTTCACGGCCTGGGGCGGCATCTTCTGGCTGGACGGGGTCTGGTACGCCATCGGCGGCGCGAAGGGCGAACGCCCACATCTGCTGGGCGTGGGCGAACGCACCGTCTGCCTCGCGCAGGCCGACGACTGGCTGAACACGCACGAGACCGACGAGAGCGCCTTCAAGACTCGCTCCTGGCTGCGCCAGCCGCCGACCGAGAAGCAGCTCCAGTACCTGCCGCCCGAGTGCCGCCATGACTTCGGCCTGACGCGCTACCGCGCCTCCGCGCTGATGACCTTCGGCTTCAACAAGCGCGCCATCCGGCAGCTGATCGACGCTGCGGCTGCACCCGAACGGAGGGCGGCATGACCCATGGCACCCTCCACCCCCATCACGGCCGAGGACCGGCGGCGGCACTGGCATCCGCGTGGGACGCTCTGTGCTGTCTGCCGGCAACCCACCCGTGGCTTTGGCTGGTTCGATCCGCACCGGTCGAAGCGGCCCCGGCCCTCGGTCTGGTTCTGCTCGATGCCCTGCCAGTCCTTCTGGACGCGCTTGGCGCGGGAGCGTCTCACCATGGTTGACCTGACCGAGGAAGAGCGCGCCGCCGTCACCGCCACCATGAAGCGCGTGGCGCTGCTGATGGACGAGATCGGCTGGGCCACCCCGCTTGCGGATCTGACCGAGGCGCAGGTGCGCGCGCTGATCGAGGAAGCCGTCGAGGGCTTCCGCGAGGCCATGTCCGATATCGCCCGGGCGCAGACGCCGGAGGTGCCGTTTTGACCCTCGACTACAATCATCGCCCCAGCTTCGCCGACCGGGTCAACGCCGCCGTCGATCAGGCGCTCACCGCCGATCAGGCCACGCGGCCGCCCCGCGACTATCTCGGCGGATCCCGCCTCGGCCATGCCTGCGAGCGCGCCTTGCAGTTCGAGTTCACAACGACGCCGAAGGACGAGGGCCAGGATTTCAGCGGCCAGTCGCTGCGCATCTTCGCCATCGGCCATGCGCTCGAGGATCTGGCCGTCGCCTGGCTGCGCGGCGCGGGCTTCGACCTCTACACACGGAAGGGCAACCGTCCCGATGGCGGCCAGTTCGGCTTCTCGGTCGCGGGCGGGCGCATCCGCGGTCATGTCGACGGCATCATCGCCGCGGGGCCCGAACGCTTCGGTCTCGCCGTTCCCGCCCTCTGGGAATGCAAGACCATGAACGCCAAGAACTGGCGCGCTTGCGTGAAGGACGGCGTGACCAAGTCCAAGCCGGTCTACGCCGCCCAGATCGCCGTCTATCAGGCCTACATGGAAGGGACAGTCCCCGGCATCTCGGCCGCGCCCGCGCTCTTCACCGCGATCAACAAGGATACGGCCGAGCTTCACCACGAGCAGGTCGCCTTCGACGCCGAGCTCGCGCAGCGCATGTCCGACCGCGGCGTGCGGATCCTGCAGGCGACCGACGCAGGCGAGTTGCTGCCGCGCATCGCCACCACGCCCGACTTCTTCGAATGCCGTTTCTGCCCGTGGTCCGAGCGCTGCTGGAGGCTGCCGGCATGAGCGACGACGGCATCCTGCATTTCAACCCGTGGATGGACTTCAACGATGGGCCGCCGTCCGAGAACCCGTTCGGCTGCGACCCCGACCCCGAGCAGATCGCCATCTTCCTAGGCACCGTGTTCAGCTGGTGCGAGGGGCTGATCCCGCTCCGCGGTTTCGTTGACAAGGGTCAGGGCCGGGACGGCAAGCCGCACAACATCTGGATCCCGGCCGACGACACCGCGCCGGGAAAACTCGCGACCTTCGCCGCGTGGGCGAACCGCGAAGGGGCTGCCGTCTATGTCATCCCCGGCTCAGTCGCCGAGCAGGGCCAGGCCCGCGCCGCCGACGTGCTGCAGATGCAGGCCATCGTCGTCGATCTCGACGCGGGCGATATCCCGGCCAAGCTGGACCATGTCACCCGCCACCTCGGCGCGCCCACGCTCATCATCGAAAGCGGCGGGCGCACGCCAGAGGGCGCGGCGAAGCTCCACGTCTGGTGGAAACTGACCGAACCGGCCGAAGGCGACGACCTGGCCACCCTCTGCCGCCTGCGCGGCGAGATCGCCGTGAAGGTCGGCGGCGACACGCATTTCCGCTCGGCGCACCAGCCGATCCGGGTGCCCGGCACCGTCTATCACAAGCACGGCCACCAGCGCCTCGTGCAGATCCGCGAGCATCGCGACGTCGAGGTGGACCTTGCAGACTTCGCCGAACGGGTCGCAGACATGCCGCCGCTGCCGGGCGTGGGCTTCGCCAGCGACGTTGCCGCGCCGACCGAGAAGCCCGGCATCGACGCGGTGCTCACCACGCCGGTGCGCGAAGGCGCGGTGGACGACTGGTCCCGGTTCCAGGGGGCAAGTGCCGCCATCGGCCACTACGTGCGCCTGGTGCACGAAGGCCGCCTCGACCCCATCGCGGGCTGGGAGGCGATCTGCGGCTACAACGCCGCCATGCTGCGCCCGTCCTGGCCGCTCGATCGGCTGATGGCCGAGTCCGAGCGCCTCTGGGCGCTGCATGTGAAGCGCAACGGTCCGCCGCTCCTTCGCGCGGCTCACGCCGACGCCCCGACCACCCCGCTGCCGACATTCACCCTCGGCGCGCTCCTCGACGACACGAGTCCGATGCCGGAGGACATCATCGGCCCCCGCGTGCTGACACCCGGTGGGCTCCTGGTGCTGGGCGGCGCGCCCAAGGTCGGCAAGAGCGACTTCCTGATCTCCTGGCTCGTGCACATGGCGGCGGGCGTGCCGTTCCTCGGCTTCACGCCGCCCCGGCCGCTGCGCGTGTTCTACCTGCAGGCCGAGATCCAGTATCACTATCTGCGCGAGCGCATGCAGCAGATCGCGCTGCCCGCCGCCGTGATCGCCGCCGCGCGCGACACCTTCATCGCCACCCCGAAACTGAAGCTGCTGCTCGACGCGGAAGGCGTCGCCCGCGTGGCCGAGGCGATCCGGGCCGCATTCCCCGACGCGCCGCCCGACATCATCGTCATCGACCCGATCCGCAACCTCTTCGATGGCGGACCTGAGGGGGGCGGCGAGAACGACAACACCGCCATGATGTTCTTCCTGAAGGACCGGGTGGAGCTCCTGCGCGAGGCGGTCAGTCCGGATGCGGGCGTCATCCTCGCTCACCACACCCGCAAGGCCACCAAGCACCAGGTCAAGGACGATCCCTTCCTCGCGCTCTCCGGCGCCAGCGCGCTGCGGGGTTTCTACACCTCCGGGCTGCTCATGCACCGGCCCGACGAGGACAGCAGTGTCCGCAGGCTGGAAATCGAGTTGCGCAATGGCCCCGCACTGCCGGGCAAGCTGATCGACAAGGTGAAGGGCGAATGGGTCGAGCTGAACCCGCTGAACGAGCGCCTGGTGCGCAAGGAGGTCGGGGCCAAGCTCGATGCCGAGCGGCTGCGCAAGCACGATGTCATCCTCGGCATGCTGCTGGACGAGGCGGCGAGCGAGCGCCTCTACACCGCGATGCAGTTCGCGGAGACCTTCGAGAACCGGGGCGGTCTGGGCAGCAAGCACACGATCCGCGAGCGGCTCAGCGTGCTGGCGACCAAGGGCTTCGTGAAGTTCCTGCGCGACCCCTCGGGGTTCGGCTTCCCCGTCACCCGGTCGCGGTTCGGCTATCTCTGCGTCGAGGGCATGCAGTTCGGCGTAGCCACCGATCATGTCGATCCGGCCACCGGCGAGGTCACTACCGAGGTCCGTTCGGTCCTGCCCAGCCACTTCAAATGTCCCCAATCCGGGCTCTGCCTGCAGGTCGAAAACCCCGCCGTCTGGGTCTACCCGGAGGGGCTGGATGACGACCTCACTCATATGAGTGAGGCCTGACTCATATTTCTTCACCAACTGAGCACTCAACAAAATCAACGGGTTACGGGCAAATAAGAGTTAGGCCCCTAACTCATGCCCGAAGACTTCATGAAGTCCTATTCCGCAATGATTTCAGGCACTTGGCCTTCCCGGAACAGTTAGGTGTCAAACCCCCATACTACGTATGGGAGGGCCACCCCACAGGGTTGGCCACTCCTCCCATACGTCCGGGCCAGCCGCGCGCGCCGCCGTGACGCTCCCTTGTGCTTTCCGATCCGACGACGGCGGCCCCGTACCGCCAAGCACCAGACCGCCATCGTCTTCCACCACCACAGGCCACCGGCAAAGGAGACCCATCATGGCTCAGCCGACTCTGATCCCGAATTGCGACGGCGCAAGGTTTGAAGCGCTGCCGCTCGACACGTCCCGCAACCGCTGCATCCTCGCGCTCGACCTCGGCACCTCGACCGGCTGGGCGATCCGCGGCCATGACGGGCTGATCACCAGCGGCACCGTATCGCTGCGCCCGGGCCGCTTCGACGGCGGCGGCATGCGCTACCTGCGCTTCACCAACTGGCTGACCGAGATCGACCGGCTGTCCGGGCCCGTCGCCGCGATCTGGTTCGAGGAAGTTCGCCGCCACGCGGGCACCGACGCGAGCCACATCTACGGCGGGCTCATGGCCACGCTGACCGCATGGGCCGAGCTGCGCGGCGTGCCCTACGAGGGCGTCCCGGTCGGCACGATCAAGCGTCACGCCGCTGGCAAGGGCAACGCCGACAAGGCCGCGATGATCGCCGCCGTCCGCGCCCGCGGCTTCAGCCCCGCCGATGACAACGAGGCCGACGCCATCGCGATCCTGCTCTGGGCGATCGAGACGAAGGGAGGTGTCGCATGAGATGGCACCCCCACGGCTACGGCGGCCGACGCCGGGATCCCGAACAGGTCAAGCGCGAGGGCTGGCACGAACAGGGTGTCCTTGCGGTCTCCGCCGATGACGACCGCCTCACCTGGCCCGAGCGTGAACTGGTCCGCCAGCTCGGCGAAAAGCTCTACGGCCCGCGCCCTTCCGACAGGGAGGCGCGCCATGGCTGATCGCGAATGGACCGCCGACTGCGTCGCCGATCATTTCGAGGAGGCGTTCCGCACCCTGCGCAAGCTGCCGCCGGTGAAGGCGCAGGGTTACTTCAACACCTGGCCCGACATCGTGCGGACCAGCCGCGAGATCGCGGCGATGGAGCCGCAGCCGATGCGGGTCTGGCCCTCGGCCGCCGCGATCACCCGGCTCGAGCAGACCTTCGACTGGGTGCTCTGGATCGAGGAGGCGGAACGCAAGCTGGTCTGGTCTCGTGCCGCCCGCGTGCCGTGGAAGCAGATCAGCGGGGAACTCGGCTGCGACCGCACGACGGCGTGGCGTCGCTGGCAACTGGCGCTGACGAAGATCGCTGCGCGGCTGAATGCGCAGTGACTCCAATGTGTTGCAACACTTTTTCCTTCGACATCTGCAACATGATCGTGCTATTCCGAAGGCAAGATGGGGAGAGTGCGCTGGAAAGCCCGCTCTCCCCTTTGCGTTGACGGGGGCCTTCTGGACCCCGGTATCCAGCAAGGGTCCGGCCGGGGTCCAGCCCACGGCAGTTTCCGGTTCCTTCCTGGCGATATTCGTATGCTGGCGGGCGAAGCGCGGGACATCGCCAGCGACAGGGCCGGATTTTTGGGAAGCCACCCGGAAGCCGGAGCCACGCGCGCCCCGCGCAAACACCAATGAACGTTAGCCTTTTGACCGGGCCCCGCTGGTGGCCGCTGGGCCCCGTGTGGAGTCCAGCGCGGCATCCGGAGTCCGGAAGCCACCGGCATCCACCCGACCGAGGAACCTTGCCCACCATGACGCTGAGCTTCGCCCCGGACGCGATCGAGACGTGGCCGCTGTCGCGCCTCCAGCCCTACGCGAAGAACGCGAAGGCGCACGGGCCGGACCAAGTCGCGAAGATTGCCGCCAGCATGGCCGAGTTCGGCTGGACGGTGCCATGCCTCGTCGCCGAGGACGGCGAGCTGATCGCGGGGCACGGGCGCGTGCTGGCCGCGACGCAGCTCGGGCTGACTGAGGCACCGGTCATCGTGCTCGGGCACCTGACCGAGGCGCAGCGCCGGGCCTACCGGATCGCGGACAACAAGCTGACGGAACTCGGCACCTGGGACGAGGCGCTGCTCTCGGCCGAACTGAACGACCTGCTGGCCGAAGACTTCAACCTGTCGCTGGTCGGGTTTTCCGATGGTGAACTCGACAAGCTGCTGGCCTACGCCGCGGAAGACGACGGTGAAGAAGGTGGCGCCGGGGGCTCCGTGCCGCCGGTGACCATCCCCGAACCGCCGCGCAACCCGGCATCGCGGACGGGTGATCTCTGGATCCTAGGCGACCACCGGTTACTCTGCGCCGACAGCACCAGCGCGGCCGACGTGCGCCGCCTGATGAACGGCGAGCGGGCGATCCTATTCGCGACCGACCCGCCGTATCTCGTGGACTACGACGGCTCGAACCACCCGACCCGCAACAAGGACTGGTCCGCGTCCTACGGCACGACCTGGGACGACAGTTCGCAGGGGGCCGAACTCTACGACGGCTTCATCTCGGCGGCCGTGGCCGAGGCCATCGCCGAGGACGCGGCCTGGTACTGCTGGCACGCCTCGCGCCGCCAGGCGATGCTGGAGGCTTGCTGGGAGAAGGCGGGCGCCTTCGTGCACCAGCAAATCATCTGGGTAAAAGACCGCGGGGTCCTGACCCGGTCGCATTACCTCTGGAAGCACGAGCCCTGCTTCATGGGCTGGCGCCGCCCGAACCGCCCGCCGAAGGTGGCGGAGGAAACGCTGCCGTCGACCTGGGAGATGCCGTCCTTCGCGAAGGACGAGCGCCCCGACCACCCGACGCCGAAACCGCTCGATGCTTTCGGGATCCCCATGCGCCAGCACGTCGCCCGCGGCGGGCTCTGCTACGAGCCATTCTCGGGCTCCGGCTCGCAGATCATGGCGGGCGAGGCCAACGGCCGTCGCGTGTTCGCGATGGAGATCAGCCCGGCTTATGTCGATGTTGCCGTGGAACGCTGGCAGGCCGAGACCGGCCGCGACGCGATCCTCGACGGCGACGGTCGGACCTTCGCGCAGGTGAGGACCGAGCGGCTGGGCGACGATGCCGAGGCCCGGGCCGATACGCCGGACCCGGACGCCGCCCCAGAACCCGCGCGAAAGCGCAAGACCGCCGCGTGACATGCATGACCTGGCTTTACCTTCCTCCGGAGACGCTTCCGGGGCCGGAGACGCATGCCTATTCGGCCTCTCGCTCTGTTCCGGCGCGGGCGGGCTCGACCTCGGGCTCACCATCGCCATCCCAGGATATCGTGCTGTGGGCCATGTCGAATGGGAAACCTACGCCGCAGCCACTCTCGTGGCGCGGATGGAAGACACGTCCCTGGATCAGGCTGTTGTCTGGGACGACGTTGCCACCTTTGACGGCCGCCCGTGGCGCGGCGCGGTGGACATCGTCACTGCGGGCTATCCGTGCCAACCGTTTTCGGTCGCGGGCAAGCGCCGGGGCGCGGACGACCCGCGCCACCTCTGGCCGCATGTCGCCCGCATCATCGACGAGGTCGAGCCGCCTTTCGTCTTCCTCGAGAATGTCGCCCATCATCTCCGCCTCGGCTTCCCCGAAGTCGCCGCAGGACTGGTCGGCATGGGCTACCGCCTTGCGGCAGGCCTCTTCACGGCGGCGGAAGTCGGCGCGCCCCACAAGCGCGAGCGGCTCTTCATCCTTGCCATCCGCGAGGGGGACGAGCTGGCCGACCCCTCGCGCCTGCTCCGGGACCCGGTCGAGTGGCGGGAACCGGACGGAGCTGCTGCGTTTGTGGCCCACGCCGAGGGCCAGTGCCAACGAGAACCGGCAAACGAAGCCGACGCCATCGCAGGCAGCGGGGCAGCACGGCATGAACCTTGCGACGACAGCAGCGCTGTGGCCGACGCCGCAGATCGACAGTTTCCGCAGTCGAGGTGGCGAGCGGAAGGACGAGAAAGGTGTGGACCGCATGGCGCGGGACTGGCCGACGCCGATGGCGAACGACGGCTGCAAGCCGAGTGCGGGCAACCGTCGGACGGCCGATCTGACCCATGCGGCTGGGATGTGGATGACGCCGACGGCGCGCGATCACAAGGATGGCGCGACGACATTGGCGAACACGCCGGTGAACGGCCTGCTTGGCCGCCAGGTCCTGGTGACGCCGATGGCTGGGAGCGATACCTCCGAGCCGCGCCGGACCTTGAACCCGCTGTTCGTCGAGGCGCTGATGGGCTGGCCCACCGGGTGGACCGGCTTCGCCTCTGTGGCAATGGCGTGGTCCCCTTGGTTGCGGCGCATGCGCTGCGAGCTCTGGCGGCTGAACTGCTGGCCGATGGATGAGGCGGCGACATGAAGCAATCCCGCCTCATGTCGCTGGTCGAGTCCGTCGCCAACGTCATCGTGGGCTACGGCGTCGCCGTGGTCACGCAGATCCTGATCTTCCCGGTCTTCGGGCTGCACACGACGCTGGCGCAGAACCTGAAGATGGGCGCGGTGTTCACCGTGGTGAGCGTAGCGCGGTCCTATGTCCTGCGGCGGGTTTTCGAGCGGCTACGGCGTATGTGAAGCGGTAGGGCGCTTGTGTAATGGATCCGAGATTCAGTTCACGAGCTCAAAAGCTGCTGTGAGGCATTCGGCACCATGATATGCATCTCTTGAGCAGCGAGTGGGGATTCAGAGCATGGTTGTTTTTCGAGACAAGGCAGGGCGAGACATCCGAATTGAAGTGGATGGCGACTGTGCTTACGCCTATCACGACGGGAAGAAAGTTGGTGATCTGATCACAACCGGACGGCGTGAAATTGACGAACGCTCGCCAGATATTCCGGCCGAGATTACCGGTTGGGATGTGGATCCGGCTTATCGTAGAGCCGGCATCGCAACAGAAATGGTCAGCCAACTCGTAGACGAGATCGGCACGTTACTTCCCGGAAAAAGAGACAGAGGCATTGGTGGTGAGAACGCCTTAACCGATGATGGCCTCCATATCACTTTGAAGTGTCAAGAGCTTGGGTTGATCTACCCGTTCCCTGATGACGTCGATCCGTGCTCTGAGCGGATTTGAGTGAATGGTCTAGACGAAAGTATATAGCCAGCTGCTTGGTCCGCCACCCTTGAGGATGGCGGCCTTGGTGCTTGGGTCTATCTGCCCGCTCAAACAGTTGGAAGTTTGTACACCCGCCCCCGGTTTTCGACCTTCTCGGAGATCACCTCAAGCCCGAGCTTCTTCTTCAGCGCCCCGGCCATCGCGCCGCGCACCGTGTGCGACTGCCAGCCCGTCGCGGCCATGATCTCCTCGATGGTCGCGCCGTCCGGCGCGCGCAGCATGGCGATCAGCGTGGCCTGCTTGGTGCCCTCGCGCGGCGTGCGCGCCTTGGGCGCGGCCTTCCGCTCGGTGGGGGTGTCCGGCGCGGGCTCTTCGGTCGGCGCGTCCGTCGCGCCCGCAGGCGCGGTGTTCGCGTCCTCGGTCTCGATGCCGATGGCGGCGAGGCCTGCGTCTGTGGCGACCAGCGTGACACCGTGGCCGTCGCCGGTCTCGCGCCAGACGGGCTCGCCCTTGCGCAGGTCGGCGTCGACCTCCTCGAGGAAGCCCTTGGCGAGCATCGCACCGACCACCTTGGCGGCGGCCCCGCCGCGCAGGCTCTCGGGCAGCGGCAGGGCGATGTGCTCGGGCCGCTGGGCGGCGGCGCTCAGGATCAGGGCTTGGATGTCGGAAAGTTTGGTCATCGTCGTCTCCCGTATCGGGGCGCGCGGGATGCGGGCCCTTCTACGAGGTCGAGCCCGCCAGTCGGCGGGCGGGACCGGGAGCGGGTCGTCTCACTCGGCGTATTCGCCTTCCTTGAAGGCGCTGTCGGTGATCTTGCGCAGCTTGGCGCGGTAGTGGTTCAGGGTGCCGACATGGCCCCAGTTGATCTCGTCGGGGCTAGTCTCGAAATGGTCGGCGCTCAGGGCGGCGAGCCGCTCCAGCATCGCATCGATCTCGGTCTTCGCGGCGATGAAGGCGTCGAGGGCTTTCGTGTTGTCGGTCGCGCGGCGGGACATCGGGCTGGCTCCTTGGGTCGAGTTGCATCGCTTCGTTGGAGTGACGTTCGCTCTCTCCGGCGCGCTTATCAACTCGATAAGCACATGATTCTGAATGATAAACGGAGCCGTCGATGCAGGGCATGAGCGAGCGCCAGTACGCCGCCCATGTCGGGCTGTCGCGGGGCGCGATCCAGAAAGCTAAGACGGCCGAGCGGCTGGTCCTATATCCGGACGGCAGCATCAACGCGGCGGCCAGCGACGCCAGACGTGCCGAGACGACGGACCCGTCGAAGACGAGAAAGCCGCCCGCGCCGAAGCTGAAGCCCGTCCCCGAGGCTGCCGTGGCCGCCGTCGGCGACACGCTGCGCGAACAGGGTCTGGCGGTTCCAGCAGTCGGCGGCGGCACGACCTTCCTGCAGGCCAAGACCGCGAACGAGGTGCTGAAGGCGCAGGAGCGGCGCATCCGGCTGCAGAAGCTGAAGGGGGAGTTGATCGAGCGGGCCCGCGCGCTGGCGCTGGTGTTCCGGCTGGCGCGGGAGGAACGGGACGCGTGGGTAAACTGGCCTGCACGCGCCGCGGCGCTGATGGCGGCCGAGCTCTCCGCGTCGTGCCGCAACGCGACAGGCCAGCAGATCACCGTGGAGCCAGCCGCGATGCAGAAGGTTCTGGAAAAACATGTACGCGCCCACCTCGACGAACTCGCCGAGGTCCGGCCCGACTTCCGGTGATGATGACGCACTGACGGACTTCGACGGCGCGGGCGAGATCCTGCGCGCCTGGGGCAACGGGCTGCGGCCCGACCCGGACCTGACCGTTTCGCAATGGGCGGACCGGCACCGAATGCTCTCGGGCCGCGCCTCGGCGGAGCCCGGGCGATACCGCACTGTTCGCACGCCCTACATGCGCGAGATCATGGACCGGTTGTCGCCGGGCGATCCCTCGCAAAGGGTCGTGTTCATGAAGGCCGCGCAGGTCGGGGCGACCGAGGCTGGGAACAACTGGATCGGGTTCGCCATCCACCAGGCGCCGGGGCCGATGCTGGCCGTCCAGCCGACGGTGGAACTGGCCAAGCGCAACTCGCGCCAGCGGATCGACCCGCTGATCGACGAGAGCCCCGAGTTGCGGGAGCGGGTGAAGCCCGCGCGCTCGCGCGACGCCGGCAACACGATGCTGTCGAAGGAGTTCGCGGGCGGCATTCTGATCATGACTGGCGCGAACTCGGCGGTCGGGCTGCGCTCGACCCCGGCGCGCTACATCTTCCTAGACGAGGTCGACGCCTATCCCGCCTCGGCCGACGAGGAAGGCGATCCGGTCACGCTCGCCGAAGCGCGGTCGCTGACCTTCGCCCATCGTCGCAAGGTGCTGCTGGTCTCGACGCCGACCATCCGGGGCCTGTCGCGGATCGAGCGAGAATACGAGGCCAGCGACCAGCGGCGGTTCCACGTGCCGTGCCCGCATTGCGGCGCGATGCAGTGGCTGAAATTCGACCGGCTGCGCTGGCAGAAGGGCCGCCCGGAGACGGCGGAATATCACTGCGAGGGCTGCGACACGCCCATCGCGGAGCATCACAAGACGGCGATGCTGGAGGGCGGCGAATGGCGGGCGACCGCCACGGCCGCCGATCCGACCACGGTCGGGTATCACCTCTCCGCACTCTATTCGCCGATCGGCTGGCTGAGCTGGGAGCGGATCGTGCGGGCATGGGACGCGGCGCAGGGTTCGGACGAGGCGATCAAGGCGTTCCGCAACACGATCCTTGGCGAGACATGGGTCGAGACCGGGGAAGCGCCGGACTGGCAGCGGCTCTACGACCGGCGCGAGAGGTGGACATCCGGCACCGTGCCCGCGGGCGGGAGAATTCGCACCTGCCGTTCCGACGACGCGAGAGGGCCATGCAGCGCTTTCGGCGAATGCGAAGTCTGCAGAAGTTTGCCGCCGTCCACGCCTCCGTCTCGAACCACTTCAACCAGGAACGCAGCCTCTCCAGCCGAGACATCTTCAAGACCAACCGCACCGCCGCTCTCGCCGAGTGGCGCGGTCTTTGCGCAGGATAATGGCCAGGCTCCCTGCCCTTCCTGAGACTGGTTCGTATTAGCCCGCATAATTCATGAAGCTGCGGACTTGTGCTCCGTGGGATGGTTTCCCCGGTCTCGGTTTTCTTGCGCGCACCCGGTGTTTGCGTCCGGTTGGCATGCCGGCCGGTGACTTGGGTCTTGGGCGATACGGGTTGATGTTTCTGGGTTTGTCGGGGCGCATGCGTCAGGCTGTTTTCGGTGGGGCGAGGGCGTCGAAGAGAAGGAGGAGAAGTCCCTTTCGGGGACACGATGCCGGC
>NZ_CYPR01000128.1 GCF_001408515.1 Jannaschia seosinensis
TCTGCATCGCCAGCTCGAAAGCCCGCGCGAACACCGATGCGATCTCGCCGGGCCCGTGCTCGATCAACTGTTCCAAGACCGCCTCAAGCGCCGTATCCTTCCTGTCCATTCGTTCTTCTCCATGGCCGTGTTGCAACTCCATGGAATACCAGAATGGGCAGCCCGTGCTGGGGCGCCCCAGCACGGGCTCACGCCCCGCGTCTCAAGCGAATTTCCAGACCTGAGGGTACAATACCCGGAAGGACGCTGCTCGTGGGCCCTGCGGCAATTTCGCGGGTCTGACGCGGGGCATTTCACTTCCAAGCGCGACGCAGCCGGCCGACAGCTCCCCAGACCCCTTTCCGACCCTGTTTCGTAGCTCGCCTTGCATCGCCGCCGGAAATCGCCTCAGCCAAGATGCACGCGGCCGGCCGGATACCTCACACGCGCCGGAATCCGCGTGGCAAGGAAAAAACCGAGCGTCAGGGGCCCGACGCGGCCGATGAACATCAAAAGCATGATGATGATCCTGCCGAGCGCGTCGAGCTCGCCGGTCGCGCCGCGCGACAAGCCGACCGTGCCGAAGGCGGATACCACCTCGAACGACAGATCCACGAACTGGCCGTCGTGGGACAGCAGGATCAGGAACATCGCCGTCATCATCACCAGAACGCTGACCATCGCGAGCGCGAGCACCTTCATCACCTCTTCGAGACCGAGCCTGCGACCGAAGACGTTCAGGTTCTGCCGCCTGCGAAAGAACGCCGCGGTGGCCAGAAGCAGAACGACGAAGGTGCTCACCTTGATGCCACCCGCGGTCGAGGTGCTGCCGCCACCGATGGTCATGAGCGACATGAACATCAGCGAGGTGCTGTCATGCAGTCCGGCGATATCGACGGTGTTGAACCCGGCGGTGCGTGTCGTCACGGCCTGGAACCAGCTCGCCAACAACTTGCCGCCGATATCCAGGTCGCCGATGGTCGCCGGATTGGTCCATTCGAGGACGGCGAAGGTCGGGACCGACCAGGCGATCAGGGCGGCGGTGCCGGCGAGCATGATCTTGCTGTGCAGCCGAAGGTGGCGCCAGTCGCGCGTGCGGTTGAGATCGGACAGTACCGTAAAGCCGAGCCCGCCGATGATGAACAGGGCCGGGATCACGAGATTGATCAGCGGGTTCGCGACCCATGCCGAGAGGCTGTCGGGGAAAAGCGCGAAGCCGGCATTGTTGAACGCGGAGACGGAATGGAAGACGGCGTGCCACAAGCCCGGCCACCAGCCGAATTCCGGCACGAAGACGATGGCGAGAAGCGCGGCACCGGCAAGTTCGACGACCGCCACCACGCGCACGATGATCGCAACCAGCCGGACCAGATCGGTCAGAGAGGTCTGGTTGAGATCCTCGCGCAGGTAGACCTGATGCGAGAAGCCCACCGAGCGGCCGAGCATGGAGAGGACGAGGACGGCGGAGGTCATCAGCCCGAGTCCGCCGAGCTGGATCAGGATGGCGATGACGATCTGTCCGAAAAGGGTGAATCCGGTTCCGGTATCCACCACGGCCAGCCCCGTCACCGTCACGGCCGACGTTGCGGTGAAGACCGCGTCGCTCCACGCGATCGGGCGCGTCGTGGCGAAGGGCAGCATGAGCGCCGCCGTTCCGAGGATGACCAGCCCCGCATAAAGCATGCTGAGGGCGGCCGGCGGTGGAACGTGGCGCAAGATGCCGGCGGAGCCGAGGTGCAGAGGCTTCATCGGCGGCGTCTCAGACTGTCCCCGAAATCGCGAAGCTGCTGTCGCTTTCCGAGCAACAGCAGCTTGTCCCCCGTCTCCAGCAGCGCCGTCCCGTCCGAGCGTGCGATGAATTCGCCGTCGCGCATCGCGCCGAGGGAGATCAGGTCATAAGGCGAAAGCAGTTTCTCGTCTCCGATGGCCGCGCCCGCCAGTTCTTCGGGGACCTGAAGATCCACCACATGGTAGCCGTTTCCAAGGCTCACGTAATCCCGAACCAGCGGATTGTGCAGCATCTGCGCGATGTGCTGCCCCATTTCCTGCTCCGCCAGGATCACGCGGTCCACGTCCATCTTGACGAGGATGCGGTGATGGGTGCGGCTCATTGCCTTGACCCACACTTCCTTCACGCCGAGCATGCGGACATTCATCGTGCAGAGGATATTCGCCTCGAGATCCTCACCGATCGCCACGACGGCGACATCGTGGACGCCGACGCCGGCCTCGCGCAGGGCTTCCTCGTCCCGGCCATTGGCGATGACCGCTTCCGAAAGCGTGTCGGCGATGCGCGTAACGCGCCGTTCATCAAGATCGATCCCCAGCACCGGGTTGCCGAACCGGGCAAGCTCCGAAGCGACCGTGCTGCCGAACGTGCCCAAACCGATCACTGCGAAGCTTCTGGTGAGTCGTGCCATCGATCCGTTTTCCCCCTTCCACGCCAATCCGCCTCTTCGTACCGGTCAGCCACCGGCAACGCGACCCGGCATGTGCAGGTAACGGTTGACCGTTCGGATCATCCTTTGTCGGTGCCGGACACCGGGGGCGTGTCAATGTCAGCGACATGGTTCTTGATAAGGTGGCAGGAGGAGTTCGCGGTTAGAACTTGGGGCAGCCGACGCTGTCTCAAATCTTCTTTGGGCCGTGGAAGACAACGAAGCAGGAAGACAACGAAGCAGCAGGAGACGCGATGCGAGATGCTGCGGCGCCAGCCGGTTGCAGACCGTTTTGCACATTTGCCATGCCAGAGCGGAAGATAGGGGGGCAGCCTGGCCCATGGGCGCAGGACGTCCCGGTTTTGTTTGCGGGTGCTGGCCGCACTCGTTCGCTGGTTTGAGGCTGCACCGAGGCCAGGGACGAGGCGGATCGTTCAGGCGTGCTCGTCTGCCTTAGAGCATGCGTCGAGCGCGGATACCGGCGGGGGCCGGTCCCTCAAGGGCGACGCTTGTCTACCTGTCCGCACCCGTGCTTCGCTCCATGGGCCGGCGGCATGGTAGATTTTCGCCGCGGCCAAAGAAGGAGATATCGCCATGACATTCTCGACGCGCATCCCAATCGGGACGGCTGCGGCCCTCTTCGCATTCACGACAACGAGCTTCGCCGGAGAGGTCGCGCATTACACCTTTCCGTCCGAGACGCTGGACCGCGACTACGCCTACAATATTTACCTGCCTGACGGATATGAGGATAGCGGGCTCGAATACCCGCACATGTATCTTCTGCACGGCTCGTTCGGGAACGAGAACGACTGGCTTGTCGACGGCAAGGCGCAGCAGACGCTGGACCGCATGATCGAGGAGGGGCGCATCCCGCCCGCCGTCGTCGTCATGCCCGGCAGCCAGAGCTGGTGGGTCGACGGCTATAACGAGCCGGCGGAGACGGCCTTTTTCGACGACCTGATCCCGCATATCGAGCAGACTTGGCGCGTCATCCCGGAGCGCGAGGGGCGGCTCATCGGCGGCCTCTCGGCCGGCGGCTACGGAACCGTCAACTTCGTTCTGGAGCATCCCGAGATGTTCGCCGCGGCCGCCGCGCTCAGCCCGGCGAGCTATGTGCCGGTGCCACCGGAAAATTCATCGGGAAATCGCCATCCGGCTTATCTCGACGCCGAGGGCAATTTCGATCCGGCCAAGTGGGAGGAGCTGAACTACACGGCATATATCGACGACTACAAGGCGCAGGACATTGTGGTCCCGATGTACATAAATGTTCCGTCCCGGATGATCACCTTTCCCCGCGACGATCCGCGCTCTTCATGGCAAGATCGGTTCTGAGGGACCTTCGAGACGGGGCACGACCATGCTGATACATCTTCACAAGCAGGCCACGACCACGCCGAAGGTGCGGGCGGCGATCCAGGCGAACACGGAGCCTGCTCCGGTCCTGGTCGAGCGCTTCGGCATAACGGAGCAGACCGTTTACAAGTGGCGCAAGCGCGACAGCGTCGCGGATCGCAGCCACACGCCGCACAGGCTCCAGACGACGCTGACACACCACCGCAGGAGGCCGTCGCGGTGGCCCTGCGAAAGGCGCTGCTGGTGTCGCTGGATGATCTGCTGGCGGTTGTGCGGGAGTTCCTGAACCCGAACGCCTCGCGCTCGGGGCTGGACCGCTGCCTGCGCCGGCATGGCGTGGGGAACCTGCGCGACCTGAAGACCAAGGCGG
>NZ_CYPR01000129.1 GCF_001408515.1 Jannaschia seosinensis
TCTCATCGGCCATTTGCGGCAGGTATTTCACGTCGATGTGGAGGTAGCCCGGCTCGTAGGCCTTGAAGGCGCTGTGCTTCGGCTTGGCCGCCTTGGTCTTCAGGTCGCGCAGGTTCCCCACGCCATGCCGGCGCAGGCAGCGGTCCAGCCCCGAGCGCGAGGCGTTCGGGTTCAGGAACTCCCGCACAACCGCCAGCAGATCATCCAGCGACACCAGCAGCGCCTTTCGCAGGGCCACCGCGACGGCCTCCTGCGGTGGTGTCAGCGTCGTCTGGAGCCTGTGCGGCGTGTGGCTGCGATCCGCGACGCTGTCGCGCTTGCGCCACTTGTAAACGGTCTGCTCCGTTATGCCGAAGCGCTCGGCCAGGACCGGAGCAGGCTCCGTGCTCGCCTGGATCGCCGCCCGCACCTTCGGCGTGGTCGTGGCCTGCTTGTGAAGATGTATCAGCATGGTCGTGCCCCGTCTCGAAGGTCCCTCAGAACCGATCTTGCCATGAAGAGCGCGGATCGTCGCGGGGAAAGGTGATCATCCGGGACGGAACATCTACCGTTAAGAAAAGGGTGATGATGAGCCGTGTCGCGCCATTAATCCGAGCGACAATGGCGAATGCGCCAGGCGCGACGCGGTCGCTCATCTCAGGATGCTTCTTGAGATGGGTGAGCGGCGGGCATGCACCATCATCGCCGCGGACCGGAGCACTATCCGCTATCGCAGTCGGCGGCTGGACGACGCAGCCTGCGGACGCGTCTGCGCGAATTGGCCAATCTACGGCGGCGTTTCGGACACCGGCGCCTTCATGTCCTCCTGCACGCGGAGGGGCATATCGTGAACCGCAAGAAGGCGCAGCGCCTCCCCGTAAAGAAGAATTTGTGGTGCAGAAACGGAAGTCCCGACACCTGATCGCGGTGGCACGCACGCCGATCCGGCTGGCGATCCATACCGACAGCCGGTGGTCTGTCGACCTCGTCCACGACCACCTCGCCAACGGCCGGAAGTTCCGAGGGCTGTCGAGCTGCGCCGCCTCCACGTTCAGCGTCTCTAGGATCGCCTATCAAAGCCCTGCTAGCGTCGAGCGGCGAAACTGCCGATAGCCGGATAAGCACTTGCTGAAATCTTCAGGCAGATCATCCGAGGGCTGCCCGTCCGAGCGATCAAGAAGACCCTGTCGAGCACCCGACGCCAATCGGATCCCTTGCCGCCCTTTCGTGCCCGCATGTCCCGGATGAACGGCTCGAGAAAACGCCCACTCCGCATCTGACATCAGACCCCGCACCATAGCATCACCCCGGCTACCAAAAGTCGATTAGCGGGAGTCAAGCCGCAGCCGGCAGAGGAAGAACTTTATCAAGAGGGCCTAAGCTCGACTTTGTACGTTTTCACTCACGTCCAGGTCCAGAAAACGGCCTCGTTCGCTATGAACTCGAGCGCGTCGTCGAGAGGCATGACGACGCCACCCATGTCATCGATATCCTCCCATTTGCGCCGGTGTGACCAGTATCCGAGCCGGACCTCGTCTCCGTTGCCGGTCGGCTTCAGGCGGGCAATCGGCGCCTCCGTCTCCAGCAGGTAGAGATGGCAAGAGCCCTTGTTCTTGTAGGAGCCGACACCACCACCATTGGCGTCGTCGAAAGCTTCGATGCGGGCGACCATTTCATCGTACAGCATGCGCAGATCATACATGAGCACACCTCAAGATGCGTAATTCACTTTGCCGCGGGCCCCTGACTTGCATGGTGATCGGCGAGGGATTCGAAGCATGGGATGCAGCAACATTCCACCTCCCCGCCGCCGACAGGCGTTCCGGTTCCCCAGATCCTGCGCGATTGGCTGCAGGAGCTGCGAATGTGCTTTACAGCTCCCAGCTGGGAACACGTGCTTGTTCTGGTCATGGGTGC
>NZ_CYPR01000130.1 GCF_001408515.1 Jannaschia seosinensis
ATCACAAGGGGCTGCGGGCGGCTGCGCGTCGGGTGTTCGACGCGACCCACCAGCGCTGCCGCGTTCACTGGATGCGCAATGCGCTTGCCCATGCCCCGGCCAAGCAGCGTACGGCGGTGGCGGCGATGCTGAAGACGATCTTCGCGCAGGAGACAAAGGCCGAGGCCGAAGCCCAGTGGGAAGTGGTCGCGGATGCGCTTCGCGAGAAGCAGGAAAAGCTCGGCGCGTTCATGGACGCCTCCCGCGACGACGTCCTGGCCTACATGGACTTCCCGCGCGAGCATTGGACCCAGATCGCATCCACGAACCCAATCGAGCGAGTAAACCGCGAGATCAAGCGGCGCGCCGATGTCATCGGGATCTTTCCAAACGACGAAGCCATTGTTCGCCTGGTCGGCGCTCTGATGCTCGAGACAAACGACGAATGGACAGTCGCCCGGCGGTACATGTCGCTTGAAAGCCTCGCGCGCGTCACCGACAATGCAGACGTCAGATTGCCCACCGTGGCCACCTGATCAGCTTCGGACCTCTCCGAAGGTCGGCGCTCCTACACCACGCAATGGGGCACTATCGGGTCGCCCTCGGCGCCGGCGCTGAACGGATAGCGGTCCACCTCGTCGCAGAGCAGGAGCCGGATCGGACGGCTCGCCAGACCCGAGGGTGCGTTGGCGCCGACAATGGTCAGATGCCCGCCCGGGAAGCGCTTGTGCAGGATCTTGTTGTTGCCGTCGCGGGACTTCGGGTTGGCGATCTTGTTCTGCAGGCAGGGCGTGTCCCGCGCCATCGGCGAGAACCGGTCCTTCGACCAGGTTTCCGCATCCCGCTCGGTCGGCATCACCACCATGATCGGGGCCGGATCCTGATCGATGTGATAGCCGACGGCGTTGTTCACGACCTCCGTCTTGCCGACCTGCGCCGAGGACATGATGACGACGCTCTCGACGCCTGCATCCGAGATCGCCTCCATGATGCCGCGCTGGTATTCCGCGCGGCTCGTTCGCCACTGCCCGGGCTCCGCACTCGCCTCCGAACTCAGCCGCCGGTTGGCATCCGCCCAGTCACTGATCGTCAGGTCCGGCGGCGGGCGCAGCACCGCCAGCGCCTTCTCCACCGTCCGTTTCAGGATCGGCGATCCCTTCAGGATCAACTTCGGTCTCGATTTCGATATCTGGCTGCGCGAGATCATCGAGCACCTCGCGGATGGCGGCACGGATCAGGTTCCGGATGTCTCCGACGGTTGATTGATCGAAGGCCTGCGGGGCCAACCGATCCGGCAGCGCCAGCAGGCGGGTTCTCAGAAGCGCCAGCACCGCAATCCAGGCCGCCTCGATCTGCTCCGCCGCAATCAGCGTGCGGCGCTTTTCCGCGGCCTCCATCTCGGCAAGGTCGGCGCGCGCCCGAATGAAGCGCGCCCGCTCCGCGGCGTAGTCGGGTGCCCCTGCCTGCGCTTTCACCGCCTGATCCCGCAGGAAGCGGACGTATCCGCGCACCGCGCCGATCAGGTCGTATTGTCCGCGCTCGGCCTTTGGAATGACGCCCTCGCGGCTCAGCTGCTGGACCCGGCGCTCGGACAGATCGAGCAGCTTGGCGATCACGCCGATGGGCTGTGCCGATGATGACACGTGGTGATCCTCCGGACGCGCTCAAAATACTGATCCGGCTCGTATTCGACTGGATAGAACCGGCCGGTCGAGCGAACCTCGTCACATCGCGACGACGCAACTCACCCCGGAGCCACACCGATGACCCGCCCCGACCCGATCACCAGGTCCCGCCATGAGCTGCGCACCGAGACGGCGCGCCGGAACAAGGGTGAGACCAGTTCCGCCACCGGTTCGAGGAACCGGTCGAACGCGCTCACGGCCTTCATCGGCAAGAAGGCGGAGATCGATGCGATGCTCGCCCGCCTGCAGGCGCTGAGCGATGACCATTTCGACTGCCACCCCGACGAGGTCGACTGGGCGGAGGTCGGCTCCCTCGAACACTACGCGAGCCTCCTGAAGCGCATCACCGACAGCGCCTTCGGCGAGGGTGAGCACGCCGCGTGAGGCCTTCGGTTCTTGCGAGGCCCGCCCGCCAAGAGGCGGGCTCGGGATTGTAGAAGGGCGCGCATCCTGCGGGCCCCGATACGGAGCCAACCCCATGACCAAGCTTTCCGACACGCAGGCAATCATCCTCAGCGCCGCCGCACAACGCGCCGACCGCAACGCCCTGCCGTTTCCCCCGAACATCCGCGGCGGCGCCGCCGCCAAGGTGGTGCGTGCGCTGCTCTCCCGCAAGCTGATCGAGGAGGTCGCTGCCGACATCCGCAAAGGCGAGCCCGTCTGGCGCGAGACCGGCGACGGCCACGGCGTCACGCTGGTCGCCACAGAGGCAGGTCTCGCCGCCATCGGCATCGAGCCCGAGGGCGCTGGCGCGGCGCCAAACGCGGAGGCCGCGGAGAGCGCAAAAGCCGAGACCGAGCCAAAGGTGCGCAGATCGCGCAGCGGCACGAAGCAGGAGAGGCTCATCGAGATGCTCCGCGCCGAGGGCGGCGCGACCCTTAATGAGATCGTCGCCGCCACCGGCTGGCAGCCGCATACGGTGCGCGGCGCCATGTCGGGTGCGCTCAAGAAGAAACTCGGGCTCCAAGTGTCATCTGAGAAAATCGAGCATCGGGGACGGGTCTACAAGCTGTCGCACTAGGCGCGTAAGGTTCTCATCCCCAAGGCCCCGTCTCGGCCCGCCGCCGAGGCGGGGTGGTTTTGACTGGTACACTTTGCGCCTCGGGCAGCTTGCGGAGCGCCGCGATCCGGTTCTCTGTGCTTGGGTGGGTGGAAAACAAGTTATCGTAGCCATGCGCGTGAAGCGGATTGATGATGAACATGTGCGCTGTACCAGGATTACGCTCGGCCGTATGATTGTCGATCCGACCAGCGAGATCCTGGATCTCAGTGAGCGCCGACGCGAGCGAGAGCGGGTTTCCACAGATCTCGGCGCCGATCCGATCGGCCTCATATTCCCTCGACCGGCTGATCGCCATCTGCACAAGGAGCGCTGCAAGCGGTGCCAGCACCATCATTGCGAGCACCCCGACTATGCCGAGAGGACTGTCCCGCCGACCGCCGAAGAACAGGGCGAAGTTGGCCAGCATCGAGATCGCGCCCGCGAAGGTCGCGGTGATGGTCATGATCAGCGTATCGTGGTTGCGGATATGCGCGAGTTCGTGGGCGACGACGGCGGCTATTTCATCGCGTCCGAGCCGTTGCATAAGGCCGCGCGTGACCGCCACCGCGGCGCGATCGGGGCTGCGGCCGGTCGCGAAGGCGTTCGGCTGGTCGGTATCGATGACGTAGACGTTCGGCACCGGCATGTTCGCGCGCTGCGCGAGGTCGGCGACCATTTGATGCAGCGAGCTATTCCCTTCGGCTGGGCGGGCGCCGTGCATCCGCAACACCATCCGGTCGGAGTTCCACCAGGAAAAGAGGTTCATCGCGGCCGCCACGGCAAAGGCCAGCACCACGCCGGTCCCGCCCGCCAGAAGCCAGCCGACGCCCATGAATAGTGCAGTCAGGGCTGCCATCAGCATCGCTGTGCGTGCGTATCCGGCCATTTTCGTCCTCATCTGCCTCTTGCGGGCAGAATATGGTGAGCCGGCGGACGGCTAGCAAGCGGGCGACGGGGCGTCCTTGTCAGACCTGCACCGTTCGAACAGCCGCCGGAGGAAATATCCGCGCGTGAGAGACACGACAACAAACACGAGGCCGATTGTCATGTGCTCGGTCAGCCCGGCCTCAATTCCGAACCACGGGAACACGACGATCTGCGTCGCGATGGCGAGCACGTAGCCGACAACAACGTTCGTGACCGTCTCGATCAGTGACATGATGCGCGATTGCCTCATGGCGCCTCGCGAGCACTGAGAACGTCATCGAAGCTGCGACCGTCGCCAATAAGCGTCGCCTGCTGCCCGGTGAAGGTCTGCCAGCGCTGGACTGCGACATCGACATAGGCGGGGTATAACTCAATCCCATAGCAGACCCGTCCGGTGGTCTCAGCGGCGATCAGCGTCGTGCCCGATCCCATGAACGGCTCGTAGTCCGCCTGGCCGGGGCTTGAGTTGTTGAGGATCGGGCGGCGCATGCATTCGACGGGCTTCTGCGTGCCGTGGACCGTCGTGGCGTCCTGATCCTTGTTGGCGATGTGCCAGAGCGTCGTCTGCTTGCGATCGCCTGCCCAGTGGCCCTTGCCGGTCTTCCTGACAGCGTACCAGGCCGGCTCGTGCTGCCAATGATAATCGCCACGGCTCAGCACGAGCCGCTCCTTTGCCCAGACAATTTGTGAGCGGATCGCGAAGCCGGACGCCTCGAGGCTTTCGGCCACGGTCGCCGCGTGCAGGGCGCCGTGCCAGACATAGGCCACGTCGCCCGGAAACAGCGCCCAGGCCTCGCGCCAATCGGCGCGGTCGTCGTTCAGCACCTTGCCGGTGCGTCTCGTCTTGGCCGCTCCCGCCTGATTGCGCCAGCTGGGGTCATAGGCCACGCCGTAGGGCGGATCTGTGACCATCAAGAGCGGCTTCACCGTCCCGAGTAACCGCTCGACATCCGTCGCCACCGTCGCATCCCCGCAGAGCAGCCGGTGATTGCCGAGGACCCAGAGATCGCCTGGTCTGCTGATCGGATCCTTCGGTGTCTCCGGAACATTGTCCTCGCCCTCCTGCGGACCCGTACCCGCCTCGAGGCCGTTCATCAGCGCCGTCAACTCATCGTCGGTGAAACCGGTGAGCCCGAGGTCGAAGTTGGCCTCCAGCAGGTCCCCCAGTTCGAGGTTCAGAAGTTCTTTGTCCCACTCGGCGTTCTCGCTTGAGCGGTTGTCCATGATCCGGAAGGCGCGCGCCTGTGCGTCGGTCAGACCCGCGGCGACGTGGACAGGCACGGTCTCCAGTTCCAGCTGCCGCGCGGCCAGCAGGCGAGTGTGCCCCGCCAGCACGACCATCTGGTCGTCGACCACGATCGGCTGACGCCAGCCGAACTCGGCGATCGACGCCGCCACCGCCGCCACGGCCTTCTCGTTGCGGCGCGGATTGCGCGCATAGGGAATGATCTGCCCGATGGGCAGCTCGATGATATCCATGGCTGGCTTTCAGATTGAGATGAAGCGGACCGGTGCTGAGCGTCCGCTAACGACTTCCGATTTCGATGGTGTGCGGGGACAAGTGCGGCTATTCTGTCTACGCAGTCACAGACCGGCGAGCTCTCGAGGTGCGTCGCCGGTTCGAACTGCAGCCTTTCTCCAAGATCATCGCCCTGACGATTTCAAAGTCAGGCAACCCTGATTTTCCACTGCACCTCGTCGACTGGCATGAGCCGGTCGATCATCTGGCTGAAGGAAATCCAATGTCCAAGGGCAACAACAGACGCGGTAACAGAGAGAACAAGAAGCCCAAGCAGGAGAAGCCGAAGGTTTCCGCGACCTCTGTCGCGGCGGAGGGCAAGTCTCCGCTCACTCTCGCCGGCAAGAAGGTCAAGTAGGTTTTACTGTGGGTTGGCGCGATGTTCGCCAACCCACATCGGGCAAAGGCGCGCCATCGGCAGAACGCCTGCAGCCCAGGCGGATAACGGACCTGCTTCGGGAAGGCCCGAAACGAAATGCCCCCGGCAGGCCATTTCGCTTCAGACCGGGTCTGAGAGCCCGTCAAACCCTTGTTTCATTGGGTCTTGGCGCAAAGCGAAACGAAACGGGTATTTTCGGCGGTGTCACTGGGAAAGCGTCGAGCTTCGCCCGCCAGCATACACACTACACGACTCCGCAGGGCTTTCGTGCTTCTGGGTTGATCCTCTGCCACGACGCGATGGCGTCGAGGGGATCGGATCTGAGGCGGCTTCGGATGTGGTCGAAGCCGGTTCGAAACCAGGATCTGGCGTAGTGGCCGTGGCTTTTGCGCGGCGGCGCGCGCTTGCCGAGAAGGTCTGCGGCGGCGCGACCGGCCCAGGCAAGGGCAAGCGCGACAAGGGACATGAGCAGAGCGAGTTTGCGTGGATCGGTGAGACGTGTGTCCTCGAGGTTGAGGCCACGCGTCTTGGCATCGCCGAACAGACATTCGATCGCCCAACGTTTGCGGTAGGTTTCGAGCGCGGTGCGCGGCGCGACGTTGGTAACCACGATCAACCACTCTCCCTTGAGCGGCTTGGCCGCGACGTTCAGGAGCGGCGTATTGCTGGCGGCTGCGTCCTCGCGTGTGCCGAGGCGGGCGCGAAAAGCCCGGCCACGGCGGGCCAGGCGCAGCCTTGCGCGCAAGGTAAGGTCGTGACCGTCCTCGGTCGTAATGCGAAGA
>NZ_CYPR01000131.1 GCF_001408515.1 Jannaschia seosinensis
AACCCGTCCAGCTTCGGCCGCTTCACGGGCGCCGTTCGCCGGTATCCTGGAGGAATCGAGAACGCCAACATCTTCTGAACGCTGTCGCGCGAAATCCCGAAGTGATGCGCCGCCGCCCGCTGGCTCATGCCCTCCGCACAGGCCAATCGCACCTTACGATACAAGTCCACGGTGAAAATCCTCCCGCCCTCCCTGCCGCCAGAGAGGGTAAAGGTGGACGACTTTTACGCCGCCCGCAGCAGGCTCATCCCGCCGCTACCGTGGCAGACTTTTGCACCGCCGTTCTCACAGACGGTCCGCGTCATCCGATTGGCCAGCGCGACGGCGACAACCTTGACGGGCTTGCGCCCCATTGCTCTGCTCCCTGAAAACTGGACCACCCGATGGAGGCAGGCCGCCGATCCAGCAGCACGAGTGGATGAAGGTCACGGCGAACAAGGGCTCTGATGGTTAGCGTGAAGTATCGACTGCGAGGGCCATTGTGAAAGTCGCGTATCTTTTGAACACTCATCCTCTTACCAGCACCACGTTCATCCGTCGTGAAATTGAGGAACTCGAGAAGTCGGGCGTAGCTGTTCACAGGTTCGCGATGCGAAGATGGGACGAGCAACTTGTCGACCCACGAGACTGCGTCGAGCAGAGCAATACGACCTATCTTCTCGACAATCCGATCGCTTTGGCGATGAGTGCAATTGTGGAGGCGCTGAACAACCCAAGGCGCTTTTGGCGAGCGTTCCGGATGTGGTGCAGGTTCGTTACACCCGACCTCCGAGACTACAGGAAGGTCGCGTACCTTTTCGAAGCAGTGCGTTTCAAGCGAGAAGCGCGATGGCGCGACCTTCGACATGTCCATGCGCATTTCGCCAGCAATGCGACGACTGTTGCGTTGTTGGCGCACGAATTGGGCGGACCAACCTTCAGCTTTACCGCGCACGGGCCTGAAGACTTCGACGAGGCCTACACCCTCCGCCTCAAGTTGAAGATGGAGCAAGCTGCTTTCGTCGTGGCGATTTCGGAGCACGCGCGCGGCCAGCTCGCGGTGCACCTCGGCACGCAACACTGGGACAAGTTGCACGTGGTGCGCTGCGGCCTTGACCTGGATGAATTTTCTCTACGCGGAGCGAGCAAAGGTCCAGGGCGGAACATCGTCTGCATCGGCCGCCTGACACCGCGGAAAGGTCAGGTTCTACTGCCTCGTGCCGCGGCAGAGGCGCTTCGGAGACATGCATGGCTGAGCCTGACGTTGATTGGAGACGGAGAGACGCGGGACGAGATCGAACGCGAAGTCGAGCGACTGGATCTGCGCGGCCGTATCCGCCTTCTCGGGTGGAGATCGGGGCCCGACATCCGCGCCGCCATCGCAGACTCTCGGGCCCTCATCCTCCCGACTTTGTCCGAGGGATTGCCGGTCGTCATCCTTGAGGCGCTTGCGCTGTGCTGCCCTGTCGTTGCGCCACCCGTCGCGGGAATCCCCGAGGTGCTCGATGCGGAGTGTGGATGGCTTGTACGGACGGGTGATCTTGAGTCGCTGTCTGCGGCGATAATAAGCGTAGCCACGGCAGAACCCGATGTACTTCGTGCGAAAGGCCTCGTCGCCCGACGCCGGGTGGAGGAGATGCACGACATCCGAAAAAGCGCCACCAAATTGCGCCTGCTGTTTGCAGATTACACCGAAGGTGAGGACCAGACTGCATGAGTGCAGTTTCAGATCGCAAGGTTCTCCGGAGAACAGATCTACTGCGCCACCTTATGTTAGCAGAATTTATGCTCCGCCGTCGGGCTCGTTTTCCTGGTTAAAAATTATAGTCGCTGGCCCCGCAATCTCAGATTAATTCTTTGCGCGCAGACACAAGAAAAATAGAGATGGACGAATTGGACTCCACGCAATAAACAACAGCGATTGTTTGAGTGGAGAAATTACTTTGGAAAATGTTGCATCAAGAGACCTTGATTCGGAGGCATTATCCCTCCCAGAGCTTTCGACTGCGCAGCCGTCGCGTGTGCGACGCGTTCTTCTCGTCGACCTCAATCGATTTACCAGCTTTCCCACTCTTGCCGTCGGGATTTTGGCGGCCACGCTCAGGGCACGTGGCTTTGCCGTCAAAGTGATCTGTCCGCTTGCTCTCGATCTTCCTGCCGCAGCGCGGGAAGGCCAGGAGCAGCTTTGGGACCATCTCCACCGGAGGATCCGCCTCTCTGACTACCATTTTATCAAATGGCTGCGCAATTGCGCTCGCGAGCCCCGGGAATGGTTGGCGCAGCGACCGCGTGCGGCTGTCCTGCGGGAAGTCGAGGCGGCACTCTCTTCAGGGACAGATGCGGTTCTTCTATCCGCCTATCTGGACCATTTCCACACCGTCAGGGGCATTGGGCGTCTCGCCGAACGCAAAGGCGTCCCGGTGCTCCTTGGTGGCCCAATGTTCAACCTGACTGGAGTGGCGGAGACCTGGCGGACTCTGCCCGGAGTCGCGGCCGTATCCGGAGGTGAAGTCGAACCCTATCTGGCTGATCTGGTCGAGGCGATCTGCGATGGCAACAAGCTTGCGCGGTTTCCGGGTCTGACCTTCCCGGATGGGACCCGAACGGAAGCCGCACCGCCACTCCGTGCTCTGGACGACAGCTACTTCCCGGATTTCGACGACTTTCCGTGGGACCGTTATCCAAACCGGATCGTGCCCATTCTCGCCGGGCGCGGTTGCCAGTGGGACAAGTGCACATTCTGCAGTGACGTGATCTCAGCGAGCGGTCGCAAGTTCCGGACCCGCGGCCTACAGAGCGTCCTCGTGGAGATGCAAATTCAGGCGGAGCGTTACGGGTCGAAGGACTTCATGTTCCTCGACCTGAAGCTCAACTCCCACCCGGCCATGTTTCGGGGAATTGCTCGCGACCTGCGACGTTACGTGCGTGGCGCGCAGTGGGTCGGCACCGTGCATGTGGATCAGCGTCGGGACAACGGCCTTTCCCGGCACGATCTCTTCGCTGCCGCGTCCGGAGGGATGCGCCGCATCAGCTTCGGCCTGGAAAGCGGCAGCCAGCGCCTGCTCGACGCCATGCGAAAGGGCTGTTCGGTCGAGCGAAACGAGGACTTCCTGCGAAATGCGCATGATGCAGGACTCTCGGTGCGCTGCACGATGTTCAAGGGCTATCCGGGCGAAACGGCCGAGGACATGGAGGCGACAGCAGACTTCCTCGAGCGGAATTCGCCTTTTGTCGACCGCATCCGGTTCAACGATTTCATGGTACCGCTGGACACCCCGATCCATCGCGCCCTGATGGAGAAGAGCAGCGATGTCGAAGCCCTGCGCCTCACCGGAATGGACTCCCGGCGAGCCAAGGGCCTCTACGACAGGCGCGTGGTTGACCGGGCCTACCGGCGCGCAAAGGCCCGCGCGCTGAGAACCGTCTATGAGATCAATCGAAGACCGCTGCGCGAGATGGCGCGGCAATTCGACGGACTCATGTGATGGTGACGCATTGGCGACGTAAGGCGGCTGGCCGGGATCATGTTCGTGGCGCCGGTGCACTTTCGCATCGTCTGCGCCGGCTGTCGTGGCTCGACCGTCTCGACGAGGCGCGTGCCTTTCTGGAGCTTCACGCGCGATCGCATCACGCGAACGCGCCCTCTTTTCAGCGCCGGTGGGCGGAGGTCCGGCGCGCCCTCATGCGGCATGGCCACTACGATCATACGCCCGAGGAGCTGGCCTTCGGGGCCAAGTTGGCCTGGCGGAACCACGCCGGCTGCATTGGTCGGCTGTTCTGGGACAGCCTTCTGGTGCGGGACCGAAGGAACACCAGTGAACCAGAGGCTATCTTCTCCGATCTCTGTCGTCACCTTGAGGACGCAACCGGAGACGGGCGCATCCGGTCGATCATCTCAATCTACCCGCCCATGCAGCCGGGAAGACGGCCCAGCTACGTGGAGAGCGCTCAATTGATCCGATATGCGGGGTACCTCGACGAAGGCGGATGCGTGATCGGAGACCGCAAAGCGATCGAGGCGACGCGCGTCGCACAGTCGCTCGGGTGGAACCCTCCGGATCGCAAGGGGCCGTTCGACATCCTCCCTGTCGTGATCCGCGATGCCGATGAGCGGCGACACCTGTTCAATCTACCTTCCGGGCTGGTGCGCGAGGTGCCGATCACGCACCCGCATTGCCCGGAGATCGCCGCCATGGGCTTGCGGTGGTATGCGGTGCCGGTCGTCAGCGACATGATCCTCACGATTGGCGGCATCGACTATCCCTGCGCACCCTTCAATGGGTTCTACATGTGCACCGAAATTGCATCGCGCAATTTCGCGGATCGCGGGCGCTACGACCTTCTGCCCAAGGCCGCGCGTCGTCTCCAGCTCGATCCGGACTCACACGAGACGCTTTGGAAGGATGCAACGCTCACGGAACTCAACCGCGCGGTACTTCACTCGTATCAGGCCGCCGGGGTCACGATGGTCGACCACCATACGGCCAGCGACCAATTCATGCAGTTTCTCGCGCGCGAAAGCGCGACGGGTCGACGCGTGTCCGGCGATTGGACCTGGCTCGTGCCACCGCAGGCATCCAGCGCGTGCGAGGTGTTTCACCACGACATGACGGACCTGCGCACCGTTCCGAACTTTTATCGAAGCCGCGGCACCGACGGTGCCCGTCTCATGCCTCATCCCTGGAATAGTCGCCAATCACGGCTACGAAATATCTACGAAAGGGTTCGGCATCGTGCGCGGCTCCGGCAGGAACATTAACAGGCTGCTGAAAAAGTCTTGAGTGCCCATCTTCGACTCCTACGACGACACATCATATCGGTTTTGGAAGCGCCTGCGCACAATATCTTGTCATCCCTTCGAGACGGCTGATGCAGTTCGTCGAGGTCCATTTCCTTTTTCAGCAGCCTGTTAAGGAGGAGCGTCGTGAGCGGACATCTGGCAAAGTGGCATTGAAGTCGACGCCTCCATGTCCCTCTGCGACCGGCCAATCACGCGCTTCGATGAAGGGCTCATCGCGGCCTAAGAAACCGATAAGCCGTGGATCCGTGATATGGACTTGGAACGCTTGGAAGGCGATGACTGAGTCCCGGATCAGTTCGGATCAGGCGAGATCGTTGCGAAGGTGATCGACGCCACCCCCGGCGCCGCGGCGCGCTACGGCCCTCGATATCCTTGGGCTGCGCGATCTGGTGAAAACGGAGCGGATACCACCGCCGGAGACGAGACGAGACGAGACGAGACGAGACGAGACGAGACGAGACGAGACGAGGAAGCTCTGCATGAAACTGCTGGGGAAACGCCTCATGTCTCGGGACTTCGACCACCAGAATACAGAACTTAAGGTCAGCTTCGCCTTCCTGCATGAATACAACAAGTTCGGCACTCCTTCAAGGAAGCCGTGAGGTAAGTCTGTCCGGGGGAAGGGGAAGTTCGACCCTCAGCCAATCTGCGCAACAGAGTCCATCCACACCATTGATGGCGAACAAAGGCTTGCTCCGCTCGCCTACACCACTTCCCGGGATGCTCGCCGGATGGCACAGGTTACGGCACAAAGGCGGTCAGAAGGAATCTCTTTTTGGCCATAGTGGGTTGGGGCATTTCTTCCGGTGGTCGGATTGAGGCTGGATTGACCTTCTGGGCGAGTTACCATCATGCGAAACCCGATGGGAGAAGCCGACATGAGTGCTGGTAGCAACGGAGTTGCAACGTCCACTACATTCTCGGCAGTGCAGCCGGAAAATCTGGACCAATCCGATCGAAGCGTACCGCGCAATCTTCGGCAGTCCGGACCCACGCCGGTCGAGATGCTGATTTCGACGCGCGTGCGGAAGTCGCCTTTCTGGCACTTAAGCCACGCTGCCGGCTGTTGGCGCGCGACCGTTTACAACCGGATGTACCACCCCCGCGGCTACGTCCGGCCACAAGACGGCGGTGCGATGGCCGAGTACGAAGCGCTCGTAAATCACGTCACGCTTTGGGACGTCGCAGTGGAGCGGCAAATCAGGATCAAGGGGCCGGACGCGGAAGCCTTCGTAAATCGGCTCATAACGCGCGACGCAACTCTTATCCGGCCGATGACGGGCAAATACGTTATCCTCTGCAATGAAGACGGCGGTATCATAAATGATCCCGTTCTGCTGAGGCTTTCGGATGACGAATTCTGGTTTTCCATTTCCGACAGCGATCTTGAGTTGTGGCTTCGAGGAGTCAATGTTGGCCTCGGGATGAATGTCATGATTGGCGAAATTGACGTTGCGCCTCTTCAAATCCAAGGTCCGAAGAGTGAAGCACTTATGGTTGAGATGTTCGGCGAAGAGATAAGCGAGCTTCCGTATTACGGCATGCTGGAGGCGAAAATTGCCGATTGTAACGTCGTCGTCTCCCAAACCGGTTTTAGCGGAGAAAAAGGCTACGAGATTTATCTTCGGGAGGCAACGCGAGACGCCGATGCGCTTTGGAATGCCGTAATCATGGCAGGTGAGCGCCACTCGCTTGTCGTCACCGCGCCGGCACATCACCGGCGGATTGCGGCTGGTATCCTTTCTTGGGGGCAGGATATCGACCAACATGTGTCACCTTTCCAGTGCAACCTTTCCTATCAGGTGCCGCGGGAAAAGTCGGTGGACTATGTCGGTCGCCGAGCGCTTGAGGCGCAGCGAATGGAACTTGATGCGGGCCGGAACCCGTTTCGCCTGATAATGGCTGGCTTGACCTTTGACGGACAGCCGGTGGTTGATTACGCGCCGGACTTCTGGCTGATTTTGCCGGAGGACGGCGGAACTCCGATCGGTTACATTACCTCCGCTTGGTTTTCGCCTGAGCTCGATTGCAACATCGCACTGGGCTGGGTGCCGGGCGATAAGGCGACTCCCGGAGCACGGCTGTCAATTGCGCTGCCGGACGAATATGCCGAAGCACCGGGAATGCCTGCCTCGGGCAAGGTCGTGGACCTTCCGTTCCGACCTTCGATCAATCCAAGCGCCCGTGAGCGCGGGAAAGCCGGACCAACTGACAACGCAACGTGATTGTGTATTGTTAGGTATTCAGTCCCATACTGTGGTGGCAGAGTTGACGCTTCTATGAGAGCGTGTTGCGGCCTTCCCGATTCAGTATTTCCATCAGGCTTGATCTGTGGCTCCCTTCTGCAGAGCAGATATGGGGGGCAACAATAAGCTGGCAACTTCCTCTGGCGCCTCGTGAACGCGTAGTCACTTTCTTGAGGAAGGGAATTTGCACCACACAACCGCCGCGCGGTTGCGAGTGTCGGTTAAGTTCGTCAACGACATGGCGATCCTGAAGCACGAGACGGGCGGATTGGCCCTACGCGCCCAAGGCAATGGTGGTGGCCATGGGCGTTGATGATGTACGCCCCCGACAGCGGCTAACTCCCCTACGTCATCGGCCTCTTTCGACAAGCCCTGGACCGGCAGTTGAGCTTGGAGGAAGCGATCTGAGACATACCTGATTGACGACGGCAGGGGATCAGCTGCGGCACGTCACTTGCCGTCTCCGGTCTTAGCCGGACTGACGTGCCGCGTGTCCGATCACCAAGGCCCTGGAATTCTCAGATATTCACGCAGGCGGGGAAGCCGGAACGTGAAGCTGGCGGGCGTTCAGGCCCGCCCTTGCTTGATGGCACAGGTTACGGCACATATGCTGTCACACTGCGGAGTCGCACAGGAGTCGCTCCGGAAAAGTGTCGCAATTTCAGTGCGTTGAGATTTGCGCTCCGGACCCTACCGCCGGAGCCAAAATCCCAGCAAGCTACTGAAATCCAAGGGTTTCCGAGATCCGGAGTCGGAGCTCGACGACGAGGTGCACATTCGGGTGCACTCGGCGGTGCACATCGTGTGCACAGGAGGGCATGTTCATGCCCCGGAATCGGAGCTTGCCACCGCATCTCGAGATCCGCCGAAACGGCTACTACTGGCGCAGACGCCTGCCCCGGTCCCTACGGGACCGGGGTGGCTGTGATGATGCGGCCGGGGATGAGAGAAACCGTATGCCTCCGCCGAGGGCCGTCTGACCGACCCACCCGGCTGCCTTTAAGAGCATGAAGCTATGACAGACCATAGCTTCATGTCCCAAGTAGAGGTTCTTTCGGTCACGGATACCGGCCGGCGGCGTCGGTGGACTGACGCCGAGAAGGTGCGGATCGTTGAGGAGAGCTATGCGGCGCCTCGGATGGCAGCAGCGACGGCACGACGCTACGAGATCTCTCGTTCGCTTCTCACACGGTGGCGTCGCCTGGCACGTGAGGGCCTTCTGATCGGCAATGGGGACCGGGCGCATTTCACGGCGGTTACCGTGAGGCCGGAAGTCGCCGCCGAGCCAGCAACCACCATGCGCAGTTTCGGGCGGATGACACGAGCCATGACCGGGTGGAGATCATCCTGCCGAACGGACGTCGCCTCGTGACCGCCGCCTCGACCGAGACGTCGACCCTTGCGCGGCTCATCCAGGTGGTGGAACGGGCATGATCGCGTTTCCGGCAGGCGCAAAGGTGTGGATCGCGGGCGGCGTGACTGACATGCGGAAGGGCATGAACACGCTGGCCTTGCAGGTGCAGCAAGGCCTCGGGCGTGATCCATATGCCGGGGAGATATTTTGCTTCCGAGGACGTCGGGGCGATC
>NZ_CYPR01000132.1 GCF_001408515.1 Jannaschia seosinensis
GTCCGCCATGCCGAGGTCCTTCAGGACCGCGCCGTAGGAGCGAAGCTTGTCCGTCACGAGGACATCTGCTCGGCCGTGCTTCTTCATTGCTTTTCTGAGGAATTTCAGCGCAGCCTTCTTGTCCCGCGTCTTCGTGACGAAGCTTTCCAGCACTTCGCCCTCATGGTCGACCGCCCGCCAGAGGTAGTGCTGCTCGCCGTTGATCTTCACGAACATCTCGTCGAGGTGCCAGCGCCAGCGGCTCGATTTCANNCCCTNGATGCGTCGCTTNCGGATCTCACCGGCGAACATCGGNCCGAAGCGNNGCCACCAGAAGCGCACCGTCTCGTGGCTGACNTCGACGCCGCGNTCATGGAGNAGATCTTCGACGTTNCGNAGCGACAGCGGGAAGCGGACATACATCATCACCGCCAGTCGGATGATCTCGGAACTGGTCTTGAAGTACTTGAAGGGGCTGCGCTTGGTCATGCGGGGAAGCTATCCAGCCGCCCGCTCCGCCTCAAGCGAAGTTCTTCTGACAAGGCCAGATGAGGGGATCGAAAAGCTACGGCTTGAAATGACCAGGCGCTGCTCTGCTTGGGAGATGGAGACGTTATTCTATTTAGTCCGTCCACTTTCCGCTTCGGCGACGTTCGCTTTGACGGCCCGGAACGCGTCCGGAGTGACGGAGATAGAGTCGATGCCGTAGCCCACCAGCAAGCGCGCGAAGTCGGGATCGTTGCTCGGCGCCTGTCCGCAGAAGCCGACCTTGGCTCCGGCCGCATGAGCACGCGTGACGATCTGCTCGATCATCCACTGCACCGCCGGATCGCGTTCGCTGAATACATCGGCCAACTGCTCATTGTCGCGGTCCACGCCGAGCGTGAGCTGGGTGAGGTCGTTTGACCCGATCGAGAACCCATCGAAGCGTTTCGCAAATTCCTCGGCCAAGACCACGTTCGACGGAATCTCGCACATCATGTAGACTTGCAGCCCGTCGTCGCCCCGCCGCAGCCCGTTCTCGGCCATGACCTCCAGCACCTTGTCCGCCTCCTGCGGGGTGCGGCAGAATGGGATCATGACCACAATGTTGTCGAAGCCCTTTTCTCGACGTGCCCTGGCGATCGCTTGGCATTCGAGCGCGAACCCGTCGCGGTAGCCTTCCGAATAGTAGCGCGAGGCGCCGCGCCAGCCGATCATCGGGTTCTCTTCCTTGGGTTCGAACTGCGCCCCGCCAAGCAGCGCGGCGTATTCGTTAGTCTTGAAGTCGCTCATTCGAACGATGACCGGGTTGGGATGATGCACCGCGGCAATTCGGCTTAGCCCCAAGGCCAACGTGTCGACGAAGTAGTCGGTCCGCGTCTCGTAGGCGCGGGTCAGGACGGTAATTTCGTCGCGGACCTTATCATCGGTGATCTGGTCGAACCGCGTCAGGGCCAGCGGATGCACCTTGATCGCGTTGTTGACGACGAACTCCATCCGGGCCAAGCCGACACCATCCGAGGGCATTCGCCACCACCGTGAGGCCGCGGCCGGAGCGGCCATGTTGAACATGATCCTGGTGCGGGTCTCCGGCAGATCACCCACCTCAATATCCTCGACCTCGAAATCGGCAATCCCGGCATAGACGTAGCCGTCTTCGCCTTCGGCGCAACTGACCGTCACCTCTTGTTCGTCGTGCAGCACGTGGGTCGCGTTGCCGGTGCCCACGATGGCCGGCAGGCCCAATTCGCGGCTGACGATCGCGGCATGGCTGGTGCGCCCGCCGTGGTCGGTGACAATGGCCGAGGCGCGCTTCATGATCGGCACCCAGTCGGGGTCCGTCGTGGAAGTTACCAGCACTGCGCCATCGACGAAGCGGTCGATGTCCGACGCGTGTTCGATCAGGCAGACCTGCCCGGTGGCTATGGCGCCGCCGACCGAGAGGCCAGACAACAGCCGCTCGCCCTTGGATGTGAGCGTGAAGCTCTTCATGGCGCCCGCCCCGGCGCGGCTCTGCACAGTCTCGGGACGCGCCTGCACGATGTAGAGGCGCCCGGTCTCGCCGTCGCGGGCCCATTCCATGTCCATCGCGCAACCGTAGTGGCCCTCGATGGTGCAGGCCTGCCGGGCGAGTTCCACGATCTCCTCCTCGCTCAGCACGAAGCGCGACCGCTCGGCGCGCGAGGTTGGCACGTTCTTAGTCGCGCGGCCCTCGCCGGCGTAGACCATCTTTTTTTCCTTGGCGCCGAGCGCGCGTTCCACCACCGGCACCACGCCTTCGCGGCCCAGGAAGGGCTTGTAGACCATGTACTCGTCGGGGTTGACTGCACCCTGCACGACGTTTTCGCCGAGCCCCCAAGCGGCGTTGATTAGTACAACCTTATCGAAGCCCGACTCGGTGTCGATCGAGAACATGACGCCCGATCCGCCCAAGTCGGACCGCACCATCTGCTGCACGCCTACCGACAGCGCCACCTGCATGTGGTCGAAACCACGCACGGTTCGGTAGCTGATCGCCCGGTCGGTGAAGAGCGAGGCGAAGCAGCGCTTGCACGCGGCCAATAACGCCGCCTCGCCTTCGACGTTCAGGAACGTCTCCTGCTGCCCCGCAAAGCTCGCATCCGGCAGGTCCTCGGCGGTGGCCGACGAGCGCACAGCGACTGACGGCGTCTCCTTGCCGGTGCGCCGGGCAAGTTCCGCATAGGCCGCGCCGATGTCGGTCCGCAGGTCTTCCGACCAATCGCCCTCGACGATCATGCCGCGCACCCGCCGCCCGGCCTCGGCCAAGGTGATCTTATGGCTCGCGAGCGCATCCATCTCCGCCGCGATCCGATCCTCCAGATCATTGGCGGCGATGAAGGCGCGGAAGGCGTCGGCCGTGGTCGCGAACCCCGGAGGCACGTCGATTCCCTTCGGCGCGAGGGTGCTCACCATCTCGCCGAGGGAAGAGTTCTTGCCTCCCACCTTCGCCACGTCCGCGCGCTTTAGGTTCTCGAACCAGATCATATTCTCGGCCATCGGGCACTCCCATCGAATCCGTCTTTGGCCATCATTGCGGCATGAACCGGAGCGGTCCTTGATTCAGGTCATGTCTGCCTCACGATTGACGGGCTAGGTCGATCTTCAGAACCCAAGCAGAAAGGAGCCCGTAATGGAGCCCAAGGCGCTTATCGAACTAGCCAAACAGATCGAAGCCGAACCGGAATATGATGCGGATCTGTGTCGAACAGCCTTCGACCAGGTCGAGGTGCACCTGCCCGAGATCGACAAGGAGATGATCCGCAAGGGTGCGCTCGGCACCGTGGACGCGGTCCTCCTCATCGTCGATCACGGCCTCCCCGGCTGGACCATCTCCATGCACGGCACGGCAAGTGAACGGCACGGCGACTGGACAACTTCGCTGCGGCGTTCGGACACACAGGACAACGATGCGGTGATCGGGATTGGCAAGGGGCCCAAGCTGTCGAACACTCTGGTCGCAGCGCTGCTCAAGGCGCTGGCACATCGTCCGCCGGAGGCCGCATTCTAGAGTATCCGTCTTGATCAAGCCGGTTTCGGCGTCCATTTGCGGTCTTGTTGGACAAGCGCGTTGGCGAGTTCGATCAGCTTTCGCATGAGAGCGGTCAAGGCGACTTTTGCCGGCTTCCCGGCCTTGATCATGGCGTGGTATCTCTGTCGCAGATCCGGGTTGTGGCGGGCGGCGACGAGCGCAGGCATGTAGAGCGCGTCGCGCAGGAACTTGCGGCCGCCCTGGATGAAGGCAGCGCCGCGCCACTGGCCGGATTGCCGGGTCATAGGAGCAAGGCCTGCGAGGCTGGCGATCGGTGGTGTCAGACCAATTCGAACCAGTCTCAGGAAGGGCAGGGGGCCTGGCCATTATCCTGCGCAAAGACCGCGCCACTCGGCGAGAGCGGCGGTGCGGTTGGTCTTGAAGATGTCTCGGCTGGAGAGGGTGCTGGCAGACTAGAGCGTGTTGCGACTTTCCCGATTCAGGATTCCCTGTTGGCTTGATCTGTGATTCCCTGCCTGCAGACAGGTGGGAGGGATGAGAATGGGCAGACCACATCCTACGGCACTCCGAGAGCGCGTTGTGGCGTTTGTGGAGGAAGGGAACTCGCACCGCGCAACCGCCGCGCGGTTCCGAGTTTCGGTGAAGTTCGTCAACGACATGGTGATCCTGAAGCGCGAGACGGGCGGGTTGGCCCCGC
>NZ_CYPR01000133.1 GCF_001408515.1 Jannaschia seosinensis
CAAAGAACGCGAAGGCGTGGACGTGGCCATCAATCCAGGCTTCCGCTGTCGCCGCGGGATAAGCGCGCACAAAGCAGGCATCGCTGCGCGGCAGGTCCATGACGAAGAAATGCGCCTTCTGCTCGACGCCGTCGATGATGACCACCGCCTCGCCAAAGTCGGCCTGGGCATGACCGGGCGGATGCGCCAGCGGCACGAACATCTCTCGGCCGCGCCGCTCGCGCTCCCGCATGTAGTCCTTCACGATCGTATAGCCGCCGGTGAAACCATGCTCATCGCGGAGCCGTTCGAACAACCGCTTCGCCGTGTGCCGCTGCTTGCGATGGACCTCGCGATCGCCATCCAGCCAGCCGTCGATGATCCCGGTGAACCCGTCCAGCTTCGGCCGCTTCACGGGCGCCGTTCGCCGGTATCCTGGAGGAATCGAGAACGCCAACATCTTCTGAACGCTGTCGCGCGAAATCCCGAAGTGATGCGCCGCCGCCCGCTGGCTCATGCCCTCCGCACAGGCCAATCGCACCTTACGATACAAGTCCACGGTGAAAATCCTCCCGCCCTCCCTGCCGCCAGAGAGGGTAAAGGTGGACGACTTTTACGCCGCCCGCAGCAGGCTCATCCCGCCGCTACCGTGGCAGACTTTTGCACCGCCGTTCTCACCCAGCCAGTAGCCGCACATTTTAGATTCATGACGATCATCGTATCAGCTACGAATTTCGGAATTCTTCTGAAATGGTGTGACCTCTCGGGCCCACGAACAGAACGGGCGTCGGTGAAACCGACACCCGTATCCAAGTCAAAATTTAAACTGAGTATTTATGAAGTCTTCACCCGACCCAACTAACCCGGATAATTCACGAGAAGGCGGCGGAGGTGGCGTAACCGTCTGAAACTCTGTATTTCTTGGTCATCGACGCCAAAGATTCAGATTTCAGCAGGACGACCTCCGCCATGACCCAGTCTACGTGCTCCACGCCCCGCCTGTCACCCCTCAATGGCAAGCCGGTCCTGCTCGGGTTTGACGGCGCCGACATGAGCTCCGACGCCGGCCTGACCCTGCTGCGCGAGATCGAGCGCAGGGCGGGTCTGGCGCAGCGGCTCGCAGATT
>NZ_CYPR01000134.1 GCF_001408515.1 Jannaschia seosinensis
ACCTGCACAGGAATGGTCCCGATCCCGGTCATCATCTCGCGCTCGGGCAGAAAACCATGGCGCACAAGACGCTGGCGGCCCTCCTCGTCCAGAAGATGCGCATGCTCGGCGAGGAAGGCGGATACCTCCGCCTGAACCGCCGTTCGCAGAAGCTCCTTGGCCCCAGCGTGGATTACCTCGGTCAACGGATCCGCAGAAAATTCCGATGGCAGTTCGAACGGGACAACGGTAGATTTGGCCATGGTGGCATATCCTTTCTCTTTTGAGACTGACGGCGCGTGAACACCGCCATGATATGCCGCCTACTTCAGGCCATCACCAACTTTCGGACATAACTCGACGGGCATCCAGAAAGGCTCTCCCTCCGCCGTCAGCTCCTCCTCGGACAGGAGTGCGGATTGGGCCACGATGCGCACCGACAGACGCATCCTGTTGCTGGCAACGAGGTAGCGGATGTCAGCCCCGTCGATGCCCCAGAGATCGGCAAGCTCGCACAGCTGGAATGCATCGCGCTCAAACCGCATCCTCGATTCCTTCTGGCATTGTGTTCCCGTTTTGTTCCTACGAGATTGACAAGCAGGCTTCAATCCTGCTTTTTCCACATGAACCAACAGAGAGAGTGGACATGTCTGTGCCAATGCATGAACGACTGCGTGCGCGGATCAACCAGCTCGGCATGTCCGTCGCGGAAGTGGCGCGAGGCGCAGGGATCAACAGGTCCTTCGTCTACGACATCCTGCGCGGGCGCTCGCAAACCCCCAACCTCGACAAGCTCACCCGCATCGCTGGGGTGGTAAAGGTGGAACCCGAATGGCTCTTGTCCGGCAAGGGCCGCGTCGAAGGGGACGATCCCATCACCGAGGACTACCACAACGATTTCGTCGCCATCCAGTACGCCGCTGTGCGCCCCTCCATGGGCGGCGGGGCAATCGTTGAGACCGAAGACGGCCCGGCGCGGGACTTCCATTTCCGGCGCGCCTGGATCCGCAATCGCCTCAAGGCGGCCCCGTCGATGTTGCGCGTCATGGCTGTGCAGGGCGACAGCATGACACCGACACTCAATGATGGCGACGTCGTCCTGGTCGACATGAACCAGCGCAACCCCATCCCTCCGGGCGTGTTTGTTCTACACGACGGGATGGGTCTCGTGGCCAAGCGGCTGGAACACATGCCGATGAGCGACCCGCCGCGCGTGCGCATCATCTCCGACAACAAGCAGTATTCGCCCTATGAATGCACCGCGGACGAGGTCAATATCGTTGGACGCGTGCGCTGGTACGGGCGGGAAATGTAACGATGAGCCATGTCATCATTCGCGGCGAAAATGGCCGCCGGCACGAGGTGGACTTCGGCGAGGCCGAAATTACCGTTTCTTTTCAAGCCAGTGAACAAACCATCGAGTTGGCCATCGAGGCGGATGATCCCGATCGCCCTTCGCACAGGAAGCGGTTTGCCCTCGCAAACATTCCACGGCACCTCTTCAGCAAGGCCATGGCCGACCTCGCTCGACAGGATCGTCAGGCGGGTAAATCTCCGAAAACATGACAGAAACAAAGGCCACCACCGAGGATCTGGCGGGTCTGGTGGAGCGCGTCACGTTCCATAGTGACGAAAGCGGATTCTGCGTTCTGCGGGTCAAGGCACGTGGGCACCGGGATCTGGTGACCACCATAGGGCACGCCGCGATGATCTCGGCCGGCGAATGGATCACCGCCTCAGGCGTCTGGATCAACGACCGCACTCGCGGCTTGCAGTTCAAGGCGCAGTTCCTGAAGGTTTCCGCCCCCTCGACCATCGACGGAATAGAAAAACATCTCGGCTCGGGCATGATCCGCGGCATCGGACCGGTCTATGCCAAGCGGCTGGTCAGGATGTTCGGCAAGGACGTGTTCGACATCATCGAAGCGACACCCGAGCGGCTGCGTGACGTCGAGGGGATTGGCCCCAAGCGAGCCGACAAGATTACCGCCGGCTGGGCCGACCAGAAGGTGATCCGCGAAATCATGGTGTTCCTGCACGAGCATGGCGTCGGCACGGCGTGCGCGGTGCGGATCTTCAAGACCTATGGCACCGATGCCGTTCAGGTGATGAGCGAGAACCCCTACCGGCTGGCCAAGGACATCCGCGGCATCGGCTTTCGAACCGCCGACCTGATCGCCGAGAAACTCGGGATCGCGAAGACCGCCATGATCCGTGTGCGCGCGGGGATCTCGTTCGCGCTGACCGAGGCAATGGGCGACGGCAATTGCGGGCTGCCCCGGGCCGACCTGATCCGGCTTGCGGAAAAGCTTCTTGAGGTCCCTGCGGCGCTGATCGAGAGCGCCTTGCGGGAAGAACTGGCCGAAGAAACGGTCACGGCCGACCGGGTAGGCGAAGTCGAGTGCATCTTCCTGACCGGGCTCTATCTGGCGGAGCGCGGGATTGCAGAGCAAATCCGTCGCATCCGTAATGCCCCCCTGCCATGGGCGGAAATCGATGCCGACAGGGCGCTGCCTTGGGTCGAGCGGAACACGGAGCTCACGCTCGCCGCCAGTCAGGACGAGGCCATCCGCCTGGCACTTAACCCGCATAATTCATGAAGCTGCGGACTTGTGCTCCGTGGGATGGTTTCCCCGGTCTCGGTTTTCTTGCGCGCACCCGGTGTTTGCGTCCGGTTGGCAGGCCGGCCGGTGACTTGGGTCTTGGGCGATACGGGTTGATGTTTCGGGGTTTGTCGGGGCGCATGCGTCAGGCTGTTTTCGGTGGGGCGAGGGCGTCGAAGAGAAGGAGGAGAAGTCCCTTTCGGGGACACGATGCCGGCAGGGTCACGATGATCCGGGTCTTCTTTTC
>NZ_CYPR01000135.1 GCF_001408515.1 Jannaschia seosinensis
TCATCTCGCGGCCCATGCGGATAAGGGCGCGGGCGTCGGGCAGGTTTTCCATGCGAGAGATCGTTGGCTGCGAACACAAGGCTGGCTCCGTTTCCGGGCCACGCTCCAGCGCGATCCTGAAGCTGGGATCGTTCCGCAGGGCTGCCGCGTCATTGCCGTCTTCATATCCCGCCGCGATCATCATGATCCGGAACCGGATGATGTCGCACAGGCTATGCTGAACTTTCGCCGGGTCACGCGGATCGCGCAGGCATCCAGCGAGCCGCTGCGCCAGACCCGCCCTGCGCTCGATCTCGCGCAGCAGGGTCAGTCCGGCGTCGGAGCTCATGTCGGCGCCGTCAAACCCGAGCAGGACCGGCTTACCGTTAAGGGGTGACAGGCGGGGCGTGGAGCACGTAGACTGGGTCATGGCGGAGGTCGTCCTCCTGAAAACTGCATGTTTGGCGTAAACAACCAAAACATACAGAGTTTCAGACAGTTACGCAACCTCCGCCGCCTTCTCGTGAATTATCCGGGCTAACCGTCGGCGCCACGGTCGGCCTCGAGGGCGACATTCACCGTCACACCGAACCCGACATTCGATTCGTCCGGATAACTCTCACCCATCGCGTAATCCCGACGGTCCAGGGCTATCTGCCCGGCCATGACCGCACGATCGCCGTCAATATCCAGATCGAACGGCAGGACGACCGGCACCTCCGCCCCGCGGATCGTCACCGCGCCATCGGCCACATAACCCACCTCGGCCTCGCGGATCACCCCGGTGAACCGCGCCGTCGGAAAGGCACCGGAAGCCAGGAACTCCTCCCCCGTCGCCTGCTGCGAAACCGAACCCAGGGCAAGCGAGCCGGTGGCGATCGACACCTCCACCGCACCAAGCGTGCCGTCCTCGCGCGGGGTCTCGTCAAAGTCGATGGCCGCATCCCAATCCGCGAAGCTGCCGGTCACCGCAGAGCCCATTTGCGTCACCGTGATCGACAGCGTCCCCTCGGTCACCGTCCAGTTCGACGTCCCCTCCGCCTCGACAGCCGCGGTCGACGCGATGACGGCGGAACCTTCCGGCGCGAGGTTCAGGCCCACGATCAATGTCGCGCCCCAGACGGCTACCGCCGCAATGGCGGGCACGCCGTGCCCCTTCGCCGCCGCAAGCCGAGCCGGCCGCGTGCCCCGCCACATTCGCCCGAACGTGTCATCGCGGTCGATCACGACATGCTTGACCGTGCCGGCTACGTGCAGGACCAGCGCACCGACAAGAACCTTCACGAAGGTCGTGTGCAGAACGGCCAGCCGCGCCGCCAGATCCGCATCCTGCGGCACGAAGGGCAGCGACTGCCCAAACGGCCACCAGATCGGCGCGAAGCCACTGGTCGCCGCATGCTCGGCCCAGCCCAGAGCCGGCACAAGCACGAGCGAGCCATAGAGCAGCCAGTGGACGATCGAGGCCAGAAACGCCTCCGCCCCGCCGTGAAGCGGCCGGGGATGCGGCTGGGTCATTGCCCAGAGGATGCGGGCCAGCGCCACGAAGAAGATCGTCACGCCGGTGGTCTTGTGGAACGAGAACAGAAACGCCTTGCGCGCCAGCTCCGCATCCGTCGCATAAGGCGCGTCATGGGCCAGCTTGCCCAGCACCAGAGCCGTCAGGATCAGAACCGCAATGGTCCAGTGGAACGACCGCGCGACCCAGCCATAGGTGGCGTCGGAGTTCGTCGCCGCGCGGCGGCGCTCGGGCGGCGGAATGTTGGCGGTGGCGGTCACGGCAATGTCCTCGGCTCGGTACGCGAGACGCCTAACCCGGATAATTCACGAGAAGGCGGCGGAGGTGGCGTAACCGTCTGAAACTATGTATTTTTTGGTTATCGACGCCAAAGATTCAGATTTCAGCAGGACGACCTCCGCCATGACCCAGTCTACGTGCTCCACGCCCCGCCTGTCACCCCTCAATGGCAAGCCGGTCCTGCTCGGGTTTGACGGCGCCGACATGAGCTCCGACGCCGGCCTGACCCTGCTGCGCGAGATCGAGCGCAAGGCGGATCTGGCGCAGCGGCTCGCTGGATGCCTGCGCGATCCGCGTGATCCGGCGAAAGTTCAGCATAGCCTGAGCGACATCATCCGTTTCCGGATCATGATGATCGCGGCGGGGTATGAAGACGGCAACGACGCGGCAGCCCTGCGGAACGATCCCAGCTTCAGGATCGCACTGGAGCGTGGCCCGGAAACAGGGCCGGCCT
>NZ_CYPR01000136.1 GCF_001408515.1 Jannaschia seosinensis
AATGTCGGGGGCATTGGTGAGGACTGCCAGCTTGCCGTCGAAGAGTTCGGCATTCCGGATCGCCGCCTCGTCAATGGTATGGCTGAACCTGTCCGAGTGCAGATCGGGCTTGATGAAGCGGGTCAGCTCTGCGTCGGCCACGGTGCGGGCGAACCTGCTATAGGCACCGCGATCGGAGGCGCGGCGTCCGCGGGCCGTCTGCCCCTCGTCCTGGGCATCGAGTTTGCCCACCATCCGCTCCGCCATCGCCTCCAGCTCGCCGATGCGGGCCCGACGCTTGTGGGATTGGTCTTCGGCCCGCAAGGGATCATGCGCCACAATGAGCCGGTGACCGGCGAAGGTGGCTTCTGCGACGCCCTCGTGGAAGGCGAGGTTCTGGAAGGTCTCGACCAGGTCGACATAGCGACGGGCCGGCACTGCCAGGATGAACTCCAGCGTGCGCTCCGACCGTTCAGCGACCGAGGTCAGTTCGGCGATGTTGTCGAGGCTGAGCAGGCCGCGGTCGGCCACCAGCACCACCCGCTGGATCGGGAAGCGCGCGAGCACCTTCTCCAGCATCCCTTGCAAGGTCTTCGTCTCGGCGACGTTGCCGGGGTGGACCGTATGCAAGAGCGGCAATCCTTCTGCGGTCTGGACCACGCCGAGGACGAACTGCCGGGCGATGCCGCCGCGTTCCTTGTTCATGCCGAAGGCGCGCAGATCGTCGGCAACCTCCCCCTCGCCGTGAATGCGCACAGTGGTCAGGTCGTAGAACACGATCGAAAGGTCTCGATCGACCAAGGGGCGGAATTGGCGGCTCAGCGCGGCCTCGACGGGATCAAGGTTGTCCATCAAGGCGTCCATGGCGCGCAGGAGCTGCTGGTGTGTCGGGGTCTGCGGCATCCCGGGCATCGCGACCGTCTCCAGCCACCGCAGGCATCCCAGCTTCGACTCCGGCGCGCAAAGCCGGTTGAACACCATCGCCCGGATCAGCGCCTCGGCATCGAAGCCGCGCCGGGATGAGCGCAGGGCCTGCTGCAAGGCTTTGTCGATCCCCAGGTCGCACCAGAGCTCGTGAAGGGCGAAGACGTCGCCATACGTGCGGCCGGGCTCCTGGATGACCTCCGAGGCGGTATTCTCAGCGCGGCCAACGGCCCGGTTCAGGCCGTTGATCAAAGGATCGAGCGTCGAAGGGGTAAGCTTGTCGAGCCGCCCAAGGTTCGCGACCACGCGGACGCGGGACTGCCCGCGGTCATTGCGGTAGGCCTCGACGAGTTGGAGATACTGGCGGCCGCCGGTCTTCGTGATGCGCGTATACATTGTGTAGCGATGATACCTGAGCCGAATCCCCAGAGGCAATGGGTAATACAACCGCATCGTGTGACTACACCGGCCATCCATATCGACCTCGGGGCGTCCACTAAATTATTGAAACTACGTCATCGGCCAAAGCAGATGATCATGAAACCGCCCCTGAAGTGTCGAACTTGGGGAGCCAGTTTCCGGGACAGATCAGGCTTCTTTCTGCGCCTCCTGTCCGGTTGAGGTGGATTGTGGCAGGCGGCTCTCCGCCACTGGGCGGGTGGTGCCGCTGGGGATTGCAGACGGCGATCCATCGGCCGATGCCTGCCTTCGCCTGAGAGCCGGTCTCCCAGGCATGCGGATAGACCCACGCATACGTCAGAGACCGCCAGAGGCGCTGGATGAAGATGTTGTCGAGACACCGGCTCTTGCCGTCCATCGAGATCCGGATCCGCTTCAGCCGGCCGGTCCAGGCGAAGGATGTGAACTGAGAGGTGCAATCGGTGTTCGCAATACAAAAAAGGAGGATCTGACTGGTCCGTTGGATTGCCATAAGGCGCATCAGCCGCCGGATGCGCTGCACGCTCACCGGGTGTTCTTCGTTTTGTAAGTATCAGCTCATCTGCTGGAGGCCGTGGAACGGCGATTCGAGGAACCACTGGTCAATTGGCCGCATGAGCGCCAGGTTCATCCAAATCTCGCCCTGCGGCGCATAATGGAACGATGAGCACGAGACTGACAGCAGGCGGCACAGTGTTCAGACCGGCAGCGTGGGATGGTGACGTGCGATTGGCCCGCCTCACTCGTCGGTCCAGAGCCTGAGCTTTCGTGACGAGAAAATCTTTGGGACGGCCAGCTCTTGGATCCCAACATGCGACGACCGCACTGTCTGGTCGTCGATCTTGGCCTTCTTCTTCCCGCCGTGCCCGAAGATGTTCGATGACCCTCCAGAAGAGCTGTCTCCCTCTGCTGGATCGTCGTCGGATGCACGCCGTGCTGCGCGGCAAGCTCCGACACCGAGCGCTCGCCCTTCACGGCTTCCAGCGCCGCGCAATTCCTGCAGCCCGCATCGCGGTTCCTGCGTTTCGCCGTCCTCTGTGCTCATCGCTCCGGGAAACCAGCAGACGTCAGATCACAGCTTCCGTCATTGTTCGGCTCTCGCGCGGCTCAGCCGGACAGTGCAGAACATTTAGCCCGGATAATTCACGAGAAGGCGGCGGAGGTGGCGTAACCGTCTGAAACTCTATATTTTTTGGTTATCGACGCCAAAGATTCAGATTTCAGCAGGACGACCTCCGCCATGGCTCAATCTACGTGCTTCACGCCCCGCCTGTCACCCCTTAACGGTAAGCCGGTCCTACTCGGGTTTGACGGCGCCGACATGAGCTCCGACGCCGGCCTAACCCTGCTGCGCGAGATCGAGCGCAGGGCGGGTCTGGCGCAGCGGCTCGCAGATTGCCTGCACGATCCGCGTGACCCGGCGAAAGTTCAGCATAGCCTGTGCGACATCATCCGGTTCCGGATCATGATGATCGCGGCGGGATACGAAGACGGCAATGACGCGACCGCCCTTCGGCACGATCCCAGCTTCAGGATCGCGCTGGAGCGTGGCCCGGAAACAGGGCCGGCCTTGTGTTCGCAGCCGACGATCTCGCGCATGGAAAACCTGCCCGACGCCCGCGCCCTTATCCGCATGGGCCGCGAGATGATCCGGTTCTACTGCCACTCGTTTGCGCGCCCCCCAAGCCGGATCGTGCTCGATATCGATGATACCTTTGACGCGGTGCATGGCCACCAGCAGCTGCGCCTGTTCAATGCGTTCTACGACGAGTTCGGCTTCCAGCCGATCGTCGTGTTTGACGGTGAGGGCCGGCTCGTGGGGACACTGCTGCGCCCGGCCCGCCGCCCCAAGGGAGCCGAGAGCGCGGCCCATATCCGCCGGTTGATCCGGCAGATCGCCAGGTATTGGCCCGAGACGGAGATCCTGCTGCGGGCGGACAGCCACTACTGCACCCCGCAGGTTCTGGACCTGTGTGACGGGCTCGGGCTGCGCTATGTCTTCGGTCTGTCAAAGAACGGCCGTCTGGCGCAAAACATCTCGGCATTGGAGGCATCGACAGCGGCGCGCTACGTCCGGACGCCGGGTCAGAAGCTGCGCCGGTTCAAAACCTTCTCCTACGCGGCTCGGTCGTGGTCGAAACCCCGCCGCGTCATCGCCCGCGTCGAGGTTGGTCCCATGGGTCGGGACACCCGCTACGTCGTCACCAATCTCGAGGGCGGCCGCGGTAAGCACCTTTACGAGAAGCTCTATTCCGCTCGCGGCCAGATAGTGCCCCATTGCGTGGTGTAGGAGCGCCGACCTTCGGAGAGGTCCGAAGCTGATCAGGTGGCCACGGTGGGCAATCTGACGTCTGCATTGTCGGTGACGCGCGCGAGGCTTTCAAGCGACATGTACCGCCGGGCGACTGTCCATTTGTCGTTTGTCTCGAGCATCAGAGCGCCGACCAGGCGAACAATGGCTTCGTCGTTTGGAAAGATCCCGATGACATCGGCGCGCCGCTTGATCTCGTGGTTTACTCGCTCGATTGGGTTCGTGGATGCGATCTGGGTCCAATGCTCGCGCGGGAAGTCCATGTAGGCCAGGACGTCGTCGCGGGAGGCGTCCATGAACGCGCCGAGCTTTTCCTGCTTCTCGCGAAGCGCATCCGCGACCACTTCCCACTGGGCTTCGGCCTCGGCCTTTGTCTCCTGCGCGAAGATCGTCTTCAGCATCGCCGCCACCGCCGTACGCTGCTTGGCCGGGGCATGGGCAAGCGCATTGCGCATCCAGTGAACGCGGCAGCGCTGGTGGGTCGCGTCGAACACCCGACGCGCAGCCGCCCGCAGCCCCTTGTGATCGTCGGCAACGACCAGCTTCACGCCCCGCAGGCCGCGATCGGCCAGCGAGCGGAGAAAGCCGGTCCAGAACGTCTCGGCCTCGGAAGGGCCGGTGGCCACGCCCAGCACCTCACGTTTGCCGTCCTCGTTCACCGCAATGGCCACTATCGCGGCGCGGCTGACAATGCGCCCGCCGTCACGCACCTTCAGGTACGTGGCATCGAGCCAAAGGTAGGGCCACTCGCCCTCCAGCGGCCGCGACAGGAACGCGTTCACCCGCTCATCGATCTCACCGCAGAGCCGGCTGACCTGGCTCTTCGACATGCCGCCAGCGCCCATGGCCTTCACCAGGTCGTCCACCGAGCGCGTCGAGATGCCTTGCACGTAAGCCTCCTGGATCACAGCCACGAGTGCTTTTTCGGCTGTCCGACGCGGTTCAAGAAAGCTCGGCAAGTAGCTTCCCTTCCTCAGCTTCGGGATCTCCAGCGATATCCGTCCGGCGCGGGTGTCCCAGTCCCGCTCGCGGTATCCATTTCGCTGAACCTCACGCGACGGCGAACGCACGCCCTTTGCTACGCCAGTTCTGGTCTCAATCTCCGCTTCCATGATCCGCCTGGCCGCGAAAGCCAGCATCTCGCGCACGAGATCGCCATCGGCCTCCTTTTCAACCAGCTCAAGCAGCGCCATTCTGTCGTCGGTCATCGTCGTCTCCGTTCTTGGTTTCGAGTCTCGCAACCCGAACCTTCTCGAAGATCGACGGTGACCACCAGCGTCACACCCGGCCGCGCGCTACGCTACGCCAAGGGCTTCGCCCGCGGCCTCCTACACCAACCGCTGGGACACTATCCTCGGCACGCCCGGTCATCCGCAGGCAGGCGCTGACGGTGCGCTTGCCCGGTGCCAGCATTGCACCCATGACCAGAACAAGCACGTGTTCCCAGCTGGGAGCTGTAAAGCACATTCGCAGCTCCTGCAGCCAATCGCGCAGGATCTGGGGAACCGGAACGCCTGTCGGCGGCGGGGAGGTGGAATGTTGCTGCATCC
>NZ_CYPR01000137.1 GCF_001408515.1 Jannaschia seosinensis
GGCAGGGCCGTGCGCACCAGTTCTGGAAAGTTTTTTATATAGCTCCTGGGCGTCTGGATCGCTCTGCGGATGACGCGGCCGCGCCGACAGCTTCACGAAGCCGAGCCGGCGGAGGATCGAGCTCATCGTCCGCTCCGCCACGCGAATGCCAAAGCGGCGCTCCACCACTGCGCACAGATCAACCCGCCGCCAGCGCACAACTCCGTCCATCTCCGGGTCCGGCCCCGCTTCGACGATCGCCGCCAGCTCGCTCATCTGCTCCGTGCTGAGCATGGGCGTCCGGCCCGGAAGAGGACGATCGATGAGACCCGACAGCCCCTCCGCATTATAGCGATGAACCCAGTCGCGCAGGGTCTGCCGATCCATCCCGCAACTCTCTGCCGCCTCCGTCCGTGTCCGCCCGTCGAGCACGAAGGCCAGCGCAAGCATCCGCCGCGACGCCCTTGCGTCCTTCGCCCGCGCCGCCTCGCGCCGTAGGTCCGCCGCCGACAGCTCCCTACGCGTGATCTCCACCCCCATGCTGATCCTCCCTCACATCCCAGAGAGAGTGAATCAGCAACTGACACACCTGGGAAGCCCTCACAGAGTCAAAGCCTCGGGCCGTTGGTATTACCATCACCAGGAGAGGCGGGAAGCGGAGCGGTTTTATCCGCTTTCCGCACAAGTGCTAAGAACGGCCGCGATACGTTGGAGAATACTGGGCCGCTTATTTGCAATCAAACCTGTGGTGATTGCAGATACCGTCGCTTGCCACGGCACTACTGCCGTTCTTGGCCACCGTCCTGCCGAAGGCCTGCGCGGCAGCTTCTATCCACTGATGGGGCAGCATCACGGTCCAGAAGCAACAGAACAAAAGGGCAAGCCGCGGCGTTGGGCCGGTGAACGCCACCTAAAGCCTTGGGGGTCGGAGACCTTTGCACGGAATGAAGTCGCGTGTGCCGATCCGCCAATACCCAAAGGGGAAGACGATGCCTGACATGACAGACGCCCGTGGCCGTATGGTCGACAGACAGATCGCCCGCCGGGGTATTCGCGATCAACATGTGCTGGATGCGATGCGCGAGGTGCCGCGCGAAGTTTTCGTCGCATCCGGCTCCGAGGAGTTCGCCTATGAAGACGGGCCGCTGCCGATCGGTCACGGCCAGACCATCTCGCAGCCCTATATCGTCGCGCTGATGATCGAGGCCGCCGAGATACGTCCCGGCGACCGCGTTCTGGAGGTCGGCGCGGGCTCTGGCTATGCGGCCGCCATCATGGGCAAGATTGCCGGGCATGTGCACGCGATCGAACGCCATGCCGAACTTGGCGAGTATGCCCGGGCACGGCTCAAGAAGGCCGGCATCGGCAACGTGGATGTGCATGTGGCGGACGGGACGCTCGGATGGCCGCATGCGGCACCGTTCGACGCGATTCTTGTCGCGGCGGGTGGCCCGTCGGTGCCGGACTTGCTCAAGAAGCAGCTTAAGGAAGGCGGTCGGATGGTCATTCCGGTCGGCGAGTCCGGGGACGTCCAATCGCTGGTGAGGATTACGCGCACCGGACCTGATAACTGGGACGAGGAAGACATTGGAGCCGTCCGCTTCGTGCCGCTGATCGGAGAGCAGGGCTGGACGGAAGACGGTCGGCGTTCCTCGTCGAACCATGTCCCGGCGCAGAACAGCGGCAGGACGCTGCCGCAAATGGTTGCCGATGCGGCTGAGCCGTTGCCCGAGATCGAGGATGATGAATTCGCAGCGCAGTTCGACCGCTATGCAGACCGTCGCGTCGTGCTCCTTGGGGAAGCGAGTCATGGCACGTCGGAATTCTATCGCGCCCGTGCCGCGATCACGCGGCGTCTGGTCGAAAAGCATGGCTTCAACATCGTCGCGGTCGAGGCCGATTGGCCGGATGCCGCTGCCATTAACCGGTACGCGACGCATCAGGCCGCGCGTGAGTTCGAGGAGCGTGCCTTCAGCCGGTTTCCGACCTGGATGTGGCGGAATACCGTGGTCGAAGGGTTCAGCCACTGGCTACGGAGCCACAACGCTCAGGTTTCGGACCCGGACCAACAGGCGGGTTTCTACGGGCTCGATATCTACAATATGCACGGCTCAATTTCAGCGGTGCTTGAGTATCTTGACGAAGTCGACCCGGAGGCCGCGCGTGTCGCCCGCGAAAGATATGGCTGTCTCACCCCGTGGCAGCGGGATCCGGCGACCTATGGCCGTGCTGTTTTGACCCAAAGCTACCGCGATTGCGAGGAACAGGTGGTGACGCAGCTTCGAGAGCTTCTGGAGCGAAAGCTCGATTATGAGGCCAAGGAAGACGGGGCGAGCTTCCTCGACGCGGCCCAGAACGCGCGTCTGGTGCGGTCGGCCGAGCAATATTACCGGATCATGTATTTCGGTGGAGCGGAGAGCTGGAATCTGCGCGACACCCACATGTTTGAGACACTTGAACATCTGCTCGAGTCGCGGGGGCCCGACGCCAAGGCGGTCGTCTGGGCGCATAACAGCCATATCGGCGACGCCCGGGCGACGGAGATGGGCGCGGTCCGCGATGAGCTGAATATCGGGCAGCTCTGCCGCGAAAAGTTCGGTGACGAGGCTGCGATGATCGGCTTCGGCACGCATACCGGAACGGTTGCCGCAGCGACAGATTGGGACGGCGACATGGAGGTCAAGCGCGTTCGCCCGTCACGGGAAGACAGCTTTGAGCGAATTTGTCACGACGCTGGCATCCCCTCGTTTCTGCTCGACATGCGCCGCGATGCAGGTCTGCGCCGACGACTTGCCGAGCAGAGGTTGGAACGCTTCATCGGCGTGATCTATCGGCCGGAGACGGAGTTGATGAGCCACTACGCCAATGCGTCCTTGTCGGATCAATTCGACGCTTGGGTCTGGTTCGATGAGACGAGCGCCGTCACTCCCCTTGGTCCGGAACATGATCGGGAGGGCGTTCCGGACACATATCCGTTCGGGATGTGACAGTTCCGGGGTAGAGGTCGAATATGACAGGGCCGCCCCCGACCAATGCCGCCAAACTATGCATGCCACGCTATTCTTGCGGGGTTTGAGTGGCGGGGGCGGGCGCCGAGAAGGAAAAGGCGACTGCCGCGCTGCACGTAATTATGCCAATACCGACCAAGTGGTTCGGTATTGGCCGCGGCAACTCGAACAAAACGCATGGCTTCACAACTTAGCCCGCATAATTCATGAAGCTGCGGACTTGTGCTCCGTGGGGTGGTTTCCCCGGTCTCGGTTTTCTTGCGCGCACCCGGTGTTTGCGTCCGGTTGGCATGCCGGCCGGTGACTTGGGTCTTGGGCGATACGGGTTGATGTTTCTGGGTTTGTCGGGGCGCATGCGTCAGGCTGTTTTCGGTGGGGCGAGGGCGTCGAAGAGAAGGAGGAGAAGTCCCTTTCGGGGACACGAAGCCGGCAGGGTCACGATGATCCGGGTCTTCTTCTCGACGATGGTGGCG
>NZ_CYPR01000138.1 GCF_001408515.1 Jannaschia seosinensis
GCCCTCGGNCCGAGCGGCACGGGCAAGACCCATGTTGCCCTCGGGCTGGGGTTGGCCGCCTGCCAGAAAGGGCTGTCGGTCAGCTTCACCACCGCCGCGACCCTAGTCAACGAGCTGATGGAGGCGCGCGACGAGCGCCGNCTGCTCCGCCTGCAAAAGCAGCAGGCCGCCGGCAAGCTGCTCATCATCAACGAACTGGGCTTCGTGCCGCTGAGCAAGACCGGCGCAGAGCTCTTGTTCGAGCTGATCTCGCAGCGCTATGAGCGCGGCTCCACGATGATCACCAGCAACCTGCCGTTCGACGAATGGACCGAAACCTTCGGCACCGAACGCCTGACCGGCGCACTGCTCGACAGGCTGACACACCACGTCAACATCCTCGAGATGAACGGCGACAGCTATCGGCTCGGCCAAAGCCGCGCCCGAAAGGCCCAAGCCAGAACCTGATCACCCGCCACAGGATTGGCCCTGCGGGCCAATGCGCCATGGCACGCGCCAGCTATGCGGCAAGCGCGCGCGCCATGGCGCTTGGCGCCCTGTCGCTGGCCTGGTTTTGCGCCGCCGCGTGGCCGGTTTTTACTCCGCCGTTGACAGGCATGGTCGCTTTTCGCAAGATCAACCTGCGTAGAACCACCGACCGGACGGCGATCCTGAAGATCTATCGCCTCATCGCTAACCAGGAGCTTCGACCCCTGAAGTTCGATGAAACCAGCAGCCTTGGCGATGCCCAGTTCAGCGAAGCGGAGATCGCTGTTCTGTTGCAGCGACATGGCGGCGCGAGGGCATGGACTGCGGGAGACGTGGCAGCGTTCTCTGGGTGGAAGCCGGAATGTGTCACCGGATGGTGTGAGTTGGGCTTGCTCCAGGCCAAAAGGGGGAAGCGAGGATCGTTCGACGTCTGGCAGATTTCCGAAGATGCGCTCTCGCGTTTCCGGCGTGAGTTCCAAGTGGTTTCGGACATGGCGAAGGAAGGAAAGACCACCTCCAGAAAGCTCCTCGCTTCGTTCGCCGATCGCGGAATCACCTCGGTAGGGTCGCAGCCAGCAGGGAACTCTTCCCGGGGGCATCTGATCCGGACCGGCGACATTGCGCGGATGATGGCGTTCTCACCGACCTGACCGAAGCCGTCGCTCGGGCACTATTTCAACAATAGCCGTCAAGGGATGCCTTGGCGGCCGTTGGCGTTTCTATCGACTGGACGGCTCGGCAAATTCGACGCATGATGATGACGAGGATCGCTGACATTTTCGGCCACGCCGATGCGCAATATTGTCGGCGGAACGCGCAAGGTTATGGGCGAACATCGCGCAACCCTTTGAGCGCATCCGCGTCATTTTATCCAATTAAATCAAGCGAGGGTGCGCACGGTTACGCGGTATCCTCAGACTACACGACTCCCACCCGCAGCCGTCTCGGGACGACGAGATTTCGGGCGACGAGAGGGCTTTCGGGACCGGACCGCATCCATCGTCGGACCTCATCGAAGCCGGTCCGGAACCAGGATTTCGAGCAGTATCCGTGCTTCTTCCGGGCGGGGTATTTGTGTCCCATGAGCTGGGCTGCAGCACGGCAGATGAGGGCGATGGCAATAGCGGTTATGGCGATGAGCAGAGACAATTTGGACGCGAGCGTCAGGCGGGTGTCCTCCAGGTTCAGCCCCCGCGTCTTGCTGTCGGCGAACAGGCACTCGATGAGCCAGCGCTTCTTGTACTGCCGCAGGATGTGCGCGCCAGTGGCTGGATAGGGCGAAGCCACCACGAGAAGCTCGTTGCCCTTGATACGGCGCGCACCGAAGTGGAGCTTGAGGTCGGGGTGACTCGCTCTGCCAGGCAGGACGGCCGTGAAGCCCCGCACACCCCTGCACCGTGACAGCAGGGAGCGCAGGTTCAGCTCGCGGCCGTTGGTACGGACTATCTGGCCCTCCTTCATGCGGATCGCGAAGGGGATCTCCTGCTCGACGAGAAAAGTGAACCATTCCTGGCCGATGAACT
>NZ_CYPR01000139.1 GCF_001408515.1 Jannaschia seosinensis
CAGGCTTCCGCTGTCGCCGCGGGATAAGCGCGCACAAAGCAGGCATCGCTGTGCGGCAGGTCCATGACGAAGAAATGCGCCTTCTGCTCGACGCCGTCGATGATGACCACCGCCTCGCCAAAGTCGGCCTGGGCATGACCGGGCGGATGCGCCAGCGGCACGAACATCTCTCGGCCGCGCCGCTCGCGCTCCCGCATGTAGTCCTTCACGATCGTATAGCCGCCGGCGAAACCATGCTCATCGCGGAGCCGTTCGAACAACCGCTTCGCCGTGTGCCGCTGCTTGCGATGGACCTCGCGATCGCCATCCAGCCAGCCGTCGATGATCCCGGTGAACCCGTCCAGCTTCGGCCGCTTCACGGGCGCCGTTCGCCGGTATCCTGGAGGAATCGAGAACGCCAACATCTTCTGAACGCTGTCGCGCGAAATCCCGAAGTGATACGCCGCCGCCCGCTGGCTCATGCCCTCCGCACAGGCCAATCGCACCTTACGATACAAGTCCACGGTGAAAATCCTCCCGCCCTCCCTGCCGCCAGAGAGGGTAAAGGTGGACGACTTTTACGCCGCCCGCAGCAGGCTCATCCCGCCGCTACCGTGGCAGACTTTTGCACCGCCGTTCTCAGAGCGATAAAAGCTGAGAATAATACGCGACGATCGGGTCGATGGTCACCCGTGGAAGAACGTGAACTTCGCTTTCCAAGGCACTGAAAATGCGGTCGTGCCGCTCTCTGGGGATCAGCGGGACGAAGTTCGGATCCTCGTATATTCGCAGCGCGAAGGCCGAAGCCTCCGCGCGCAATGCCGCTTCGTCCAAAAGATTCGACAGGTTGGCGTCGATCTCGGCGAAGATCGCGCGATGCGCGTCTCGCAGACGCTCCGCCCGCAACCGCCGCGCGGCCAATCGGTTGCGTCGCCCGTTGACCAGCCACCCGGCCGCAACGAAACTGCCGGCGATGATCGCCTGCCAGATGCGCGCGTCCCAAGCGCCGAACCAGTGCCAAAGGGCGACGAGGGCGTCCATGCCGGAGGGCTACTCGAACTCCAGAATGACATCGTCGACGGCAAGGCTGTCGCCTGCGGCGGCGTTCACCTTGGAAACGACGCCCTTTCGCTCTGCACGAAGGACATTTTCCATCTTCATCGCTTCGACAACGGCCAGCACCTGACCCTCCTGCACCTCCTCACCCTCGGCCACATCGACGCTGACCATGAGGCCGGGCATCGGGCAAAGCAGCATCTTCGATGTATCCGCCGCCGCCTTTTCAGGCATCAGCGCAGCCAGTTCCGCTTGCCGCGCCGTTCGGACATGTACGCGCAGGTCGGCACCGCGCGTCCGAATGTGGAACCCGTGGGTGATCTTGGCGACCTTCAAAACGATCGCCGCGCCGTCGATCGTTATGCAAGCCAAGCGGTCGCCGGGTGTCCAGCCGCTTTCCACGCGCAGCGTCGCGCCGCCGATGCTGACGTCCGCCCCACCCCGATAGGCCGCAATCTGCGCCTCGAACCGCTGTCCGCCAAGCGTGACGACCCAGTCCGAACCGACGACACGTTCATGGTTATCCATCCGCCCCGAGATGCGCGAGCGCCTGATCTCAGCCACCCGATGCATGGCGGCACAGGCGGCGGCGATCTGACGCAAATGATCTTCAGGAAGGTCTACGCCTTGAAAGCCGTCGGGATATTCCTCGGCGATGAACGCCGTCGTTATATCGCCCGCGATGAACTTCGGGTGGTCCATCACTGCCGACAGGAACGGCAGGTTATGCCCTATTCCTTCGACCTCAAAGCCGTCCAGTGCATCGCGCATACCTGCGAGCGCCGCGTCACGGTCGGGACCCCAAGTGCAGAGCTTCGCGATCATCGGATCGTAGAACATGCTGATTTCGCCGCCCTCGAAGACGCCGGTATCGTTACGTACAGCCGTTTCACCCTCGGGCGCAGGCTCCAGCCATTTCGACAAAAGCGGGCCGGCCTTCACCTCCTCGGGCGGGCGGTAGTGGGTGAGACGCCCGATCGACGGCAAGAACGCGCGGTAAGGATCCTCGGCATAAAGGCGGCTCTCGATCGCCCAACCGTTCAGCACGACGTCGTCCTGCGTCAGCGACAGCTTCTCGCCGCTCGCCACGCGGATCATCTGCTCCACCAGATCAATGCCGGTGATCAATTCCGTCACCGGATGCTCCACCTGGAGGCGCGTGTTCATCTCGAGGAAATAGAAGTTACGCTCCGCATCGACGATGAACTCGACCGTGCCCGCGCTCGCATAGCCGACGGCTTGCGCCAGCCGCAGCGCCTGTTCACCCATCGAACGACGTGTCTCTGCGTCGAGGAACGGCGAAGGCGCCTCCTCGATCACCTTCTGGTTGCGGCGCTGGATCGAACATTCCCGCTCGCCCAGATAGACGCCGTTTCCATGCGTGTCGCATAGAACCTGAATCTCGATATGCCGAGGCTGCGTAACGAACTTCTCGATGAAAATCCGGTCGTCGCCAAAGCTACTGGCCGCTTCGTTCTTCGACGACCGGAAACCGTCGCGCGCCTCGGCATCGTTCCAAGCGATTCGCATCCCCTTGCCGCCGCCGCCCGCGCTTGCCTTGATCATCACGGGATAGCCGATCTCTCCGGCGATCCGGCCGGCCTGGTCGGCATCGGCGATCAAGCCCATATAGCCGGGGACGGTGCTGACCCCGGCTTCGGCCGCGATCTTCTTCGACGTGATCTTGTCGCCCATGGATTCGATCGCGCCGACCGGGGGGCCGATGAAGGCGACGTTCTCCGCTTGGAGGGCCTGAGCAAACTTCGGGTTTTCGGACAAAAATCCGTAGCCTGGATGGACCGCCTGCGCACCGGTCGCACGCACAGCGGACATCACACGCTCGATGTCGATGTAGCTCTGCGCCGCGGGGGGCGGACCGATATGTATAGCCTCGTCGGCCATACGGACATGCAACGAATTACGGTCGGCATCGGAATGCACCGCAACCGTCGCGATCCCCATGCGCCGCGCGGTCTTGATCACTCGGCACGCAATCTCGCCGCGATTGGCGATCAGTATCTTTTCAAACAAGTTCCCTACCCCTCCGGTCCAGAGCTGGATCCAAACGGGATCGGGCCGCCCGGTCAAGTCACCGCGCGGCCCGCAATGCATGATCTGACGGCCGCGCGATGCGGCACGTTTGATCAGAAGTCGTTTGCAATCGCGCCCGCAGTCGCGCCTATAGCACCGCCCGCGATGCAATTGCCGTCCGAGAGCACTTCGCCAGCGGCGCAGCCGACGGCTCCGCCAACTGCGGCACGCTCGAGATCGCTGCCTTGGTTACATGCGGCAAGCGCGCCGACGAGTGCGAGGGCGGGAATGATGAATGTGCGGCTCATGATGTCTCTCCATGGTAGATGTAGCGGGACAACGCGCATCCGGAGGCGCAGTTTCCCAGAAAGCGCCGTTTTTTACGCCCGCTGCATCTCACGTCGAGTGTCAGTAGCCCGACAGATCGTCTGCCAGCGCACCGACTGCCGCTCCGAGCAAAGCACCGCCAGCGACGTTGCCGGACAACGCACTCGCCGCAACGCCACCGATCAATGCACCGCCGCCGGCACGCTCGAGGTCAGTCCCCAAACACGCCGACAAGGTCAGGACGGAGAGAACTCCGATGAAGCGGGTTGCGAATGTCGACATGGCGTTATTCTTCCGTTTTGCAGTTTGGCCCCGCACCGACGTCATCGGATCAGTCCCAGTCATCGTCTGCTTCCTCAACTTCGTCCGGCCGGTCTTCGGCAAAGATCTCCGGATAGGACGCGCGCGCACGATCGAGATCGACGCGCAGTTGCGCATCGTAGCTGGCCGGGTCGAAGGGGTCCTCCGCGGGAAGCACCTCCCGTCCGATGAGCCAGGACAACCGCCCCGCATCGAGATTGCCGCGTTCGAACGGCTCATCTCCGAAATGATCAATTAGAGCGTAGAGGAAGGCGCGATCGGCGGCGCGGTCCACAGTCTTGCGGTCGCGATGGCGTTCACGCCGCGCAATTGCCGTCGCGCCAGCCTTGGCGGCGCGGCGGATCGTAAACTGAAAGTCTGTGCCGGGGAGCCGCCCGGGAAAGCCGCGATGCTTGAGCATCCGGACACCTCGCATCTGTGGGCCGAGTCGTGGTGTATTCTCGCTTAGGCCGGGGATCAATAACTGGGAGGAACTTCCGCGCCTGTCGGAGCCCCAGCACCTAGCAACCATTTTTTAGGTTGCGGCGTGAGGAAGCAACTTTCTCTAAAGGATAAAGCTTAGATGTTCCGTCCCGGATGATCACCTTTCCCCGCGACGATCCGCGCTCTTCATGGCAAGATCGGTTCTGAGGGACCTTCGAGACGGGGCACGACCATGCTGATACATCTTCACAAGCAGGCCACGACCACGCCGAAGGTGCGGGCGGCGATCCAGGCGAGCACGGAGCCTGCTCCGGTCCTGGCCGAGCGCTTCGGCATAACGGAGCAGACCGTTTACAAGTGGCGCAAGCGCGACAGCGTCGCGGATCGCAGCCACACGCCGCACAGGCTCCAGACGACGCTGACACCACCGCAGGAGGCCGTCGCGGTGGCCCTGCGAAAGGCGCTGCTGGTGTCGCTGGATGATCTGCTGGCGGTTGTGCGGGAGTTCCTGAACCCGAACGCCTCGCGCTCGGGGCTGGACCGCTGCCTGCGCCGGCATGGCGTGGGGAACCTGCGCGACCTGAAGACCAAGGCGG
>NZ_CYPR01000140.1 GCF_001408515.1 Jannaschia seosinensis
CGCCCGCGTTGAGGTTGGCCCCATGGGTCGGGACACCCGCTACGTCGTCACCAATCTCGAGGGCGGCCGCGGCAAGCATCTTTACGAGAAGCTCTATTCCGCTCGCGGCCAAGCCGAGAAACACATCAAGGCGTGGAAGGCCCACCTCGCAGCAGACCGGACGTCGTGCTCGAAAGCCAACGCCAATCAGATGCGTCTGATGCTGCACGGCTGCGCCTACTGGATTTGGTGGAAGCTCCGCGCGGCTTGCCCAAAACGTTCACCATGGCGCCGCGCCCAGTTCGACACGCTGCGGCTGCATCTCGTCAAACTGGCCGCCACCATCGTCGAAAAGAAGACCCGGATCATCGTGACCCTGCCGGCATCGTGTCCCCGAAAGGGACTTCTCCTCCTTCTCTTCGACGCCCTCGCCCCACCGAAAACAGCCTGACGCAAGCGCCCCGACAAACCCAGAAACATCAATCCACACCACCCAAGACCCAAGTCACCGGCCGGCCTGCCAACCGGACGCAAACACCGGGTGCGCGCGACAAGCCCGAGACCCAGGTAACCGGCCCCCTAAGCAGAAGAATACGGCTTCATGAATTATCCGGGCTAACAGAGTCGCCCCACCCGATAACGCCCCATCCGCGCACAGCCCCCGTGCAGGGTTCACAACATCGTGGCCGACCGATAGACCGCCGTGAACGTCTTTGGGGGAGCAAGACATGACCAGAGCCTTCGTCTTTCCGGGTCAGGGCGCCCAGACCATCGGGATGGGCCGCGATCTCGCGGAGGCCTATCCCGTCGCACGCGCCGTATTTGACGAGGTGGATGCGGCGTTGGGCGAAAGCCTGTCCGCCACGATCTGGGACGGCGATATCGAGACGCTCACTCTCACCCGCAACGCGCAGCCCGCGCTGATGGCGACGTCGATCGCCGCCCTGCGCGCGCTGGAAGCGGAGGGCGTCCGCGTGGCCGATCACGCCGCCTTCGTCGCCGGACATTCGCTTGGTGAATACAGCGCGCTCGTCGCCGCCGGATCGCTGGACCTGTCCGACGCCGCCCGTCTGTTGCGTATTCGCGGCGAGGCGATGCAGAACGCTGTCCCCGTCGGCGACGGCGCGATGGCCGCCTTGCTCGGCCTCGATCTGGAGACCGCGCGCGCCGTGGCCGAAGAAGCGGCCGAGGGCGATGTCTGTCAGGCGGCCAACGACAACGATCCTGCGCAAGTCGTCGTCTCGGGCCACCGCGCTGCCGTGGAACGCGCTGTCGAGATCGCCAAGGGGCGCGGCGCGAAGCGCGCGCTTCTCCTGCCCGTATCCGCGCCGTTCCACTGTGCGCTGATGGCGCCCGCCGCCGCCGCGATGGCTGAGGCACTCGACACCGTCAAAATCGCCGACCCGGTCGTCCCGCTGATCGCCAATGTCACGGCAGCACCGGTGCAGGACGCCAGCCAAATCCGCCCCCTGCTCGTCGATCAGGTCACGGGAGCCGTCCGCTGGCGCGAAAGCGTGATGCGAATGGGCGCCGAGGGCGTGACCGAAATCTGGGAGATCGGGGCCGGAAAAGCACTCTCGGGCATGGTCCGGCGAATCGACAAGACGATCGCGACACGACAGGTCGGAACCCCGACCGACGTCGACGAATCTGCGAAATCACTTTAAGAAAGTCTGGTAGATGTTTGATCTCACAGGAAAGCGTGCTCTGATAACTGGTGCATCCGGCGGCATCGGCGCCGAAGTGGCCCGTGCGCTTCGTGCGCAGGGTGCGACGGTCGGTTTGTCGGGCACCCGCGAGGATCCTCTGAAGGCGCTGGCGGGCGAACTGGGCGAGCGGGCTCACGTCCTACCCTGCAATCTCTCCGATGCCGATGCCGTCAACGCCCTACCCAAGCAGGCGGCGGAGGCGATGGGTGGCGTCGACATTCTGGTGAACAACGCGGGCATCACGCGCGACAACCTTTTCATGCGCATGTCCGAGGACGAATGGGCGTCAGTGATCGAGGTCAACCTGACCGCGGCGTTTCGGCTGTCCAAGGGCGTGCTGCGCGGGATGATGAAGGCCCGCTGGGGTCGGATCGTGAACGTGTCGTCGATCGTCGGCGCGACGGGCAATGGGGGTCAAGGCAATTACGCGGCGTCCAAGGCCGGCCTGATCGGCATGGCCAAGTCGCTCGCCTACGAGGTGGCGAGCCGCAATATTACCGTGAATTCGGTCGCTCCGGGCTTCATCGCCACCGCGATGACCGACAAGCTCGACGACGACCAGAAGTCGAAGATCGACGCGCAAATTCCGGCCGGCCGCATGGGCCGCGCCGACGAAATTGCCGCCGCCGTCGTCTATCTCGCGTCGGAGGAGGCCGCCTACGTCACGGGCGCGACCCTGCACGTCAACGGCGGAATGGCAATGCTTTGAAAGGCTTGCGCGTTGCCTCACGGCCTAATGGACGCCGGGACAAAACATTTGCCACCACCCGCCCTCGTGGTATAGGGCGGCGCACACATCCTCGGGGAAACGCCCCGAAATCGCGCGATTGACGCGCCGCCCGGCATGGGGTTCAAGATCATGTCACCAGCCCCACCGGGGCGACGAGATGAGGTAAAGAGATGAGCGACAACATCGAGGATCGCGTCCGCAAGAAGGTCGTCGAGCACCTGGGCGTGGAAGAAGAGAAGGTGACCGAGAACGCCTCCTTCATCGACGACCTCGGCGCCGACTCCCTCGATACGGTCGAGCTCGTGATGGCCTTCGAGGAAGAGTTCGGGATCGAAATTCCCGACGACGCCGCCGAGTCGATCCAGACCTTCGGGGACGCCGTGAGCTTCATCAAGGCGAATTCCTGATCCGCCATCGCGGAACAGTGTAATCTGAGGCGCCCTGCGGGGCGCCTTTTTTGCATGCGCTGGTCTTTTGTCCGCGATGCGCCTAAGCCCGCGCCCGAACCAGGCGGGGCGCAACAGATGAGCGTTGGCATCTTCGATTCGGGCCTCGGCGGCCTCACGGTCTGGGCCGCGGTACGGCGACGCCTGCCCGATCTTCCGATCACCTACTATGCCGACAGCGCCAACGCCCCCTACGGCGTACGCGACGCCGATGACATCCACACGCTGACCAAGCAGGCGGTCGAGGCGATGTGGGAGGGCGGCTGCGATCTTGTCGTGCTGGCCTGCAACACCGCGTCCGCCGCTGCTCTGCGCCGGATGCAGGAAGCTGGCGTGCCGCAAGGCAAACGGGTCCTCGGCGTGTTCGTCCCGCTGATCGAGGCCCTGACGGAGCGGAACTGGGGCGACAATTCCCCGCCGCGCGAGGTCGCCGTCAGCCAGGTCGCGCTCTTCGCCACGCCCGCCACCGTCGCCTCCCGCGCGTTTCAGCGGGAACTGGCTTTCCGCGCCATCGGCGTCGATGTCGAGGCGCAGTCCTGCGGCGGCGTCGTCGATGCGATCGAGGACGGAGACATGATCCTGGCCGATGCGCTGGTTCGCTCCCATGTCGATGCGTTGAAACGAAAGATGCCGCGCCCGCAGGCGGCCATTCTGGGCTGCACGCATTATCCGCTGGTGCAGGACTCGTTTCAGGACGCGCTCGGCCCCGACGTGACCGTCTTCAGTCAGGCCGATATTGTCGCCGAGAGCCTCGCCCATTATCTTGAACGCAGACCCGACATCGCGGGTGGCGGCGTGTCGCGCATGCTGACCACGGGCGACCCAACAAGGGTTTCGGCCCGCGCGACGCAGTTTCTGCGCCGACCGCTCCAGTTCGAGGCCGCCTGAGGAGGGCACATGCGTTCGCTCAAGAAGACACGCCGGATCCAGATCCTCACGATCGCGGCTTTCGCGCTGGCCGGCGCAACCGGCCTGATCGGCTACGGCATGCGCGACTCGATCCAGTTCTTCCGCTCCCCGTCCGAGGTGGCGATGACCCCACCGCCCGACAGCGAGGTATTCCGGATCGGCGGCCTTGTGGAGCAGGGCAGCCTCGTGCGCGGACAGGGAACGGCGATCACGTTTCGCGTGACCGATGGCGGCGCCTCCATCCCGGTCGTCTACGAGGGCGTCCTGCCCGATCTCTTCGGCGAGGGCGAAGGGATGGTCGGCACCGGCCGATACGTGGGCGACAGGTTCGAGGCGACCGAGATCCTCGCGCGCCACGACGAGACCTACATGCCCAAGGAAGTCGTGGACGCCCTGAAGGAACAGGGCAGTTGGCAGCCGGGCTCCTGATCTCCGTGCTGGCGCGGTGAACCCCGACACGCTCCGGGCGGCCCTCTGGATGGGGGGCTCCATCGCGTCCTTCACCACGATGGCGATCGGCGGGCGCGAAGTGGCCGGGGCGCTCGATACGTTCGAGATCATGCTCTACCGCTCCGTCACGGGGTTCGTGGTGATCGTCGCGGCGATTCTGCTGACGGGCCGCCGGCACGAGATCACGACCCGCAACCTGCCGCTTCAGGTGCTGCGCAATGCGACGCATTTCACGGGCCAGAACCTGTGGTTCCTCGCCATTGCGCTGGCACCCTTGGCGCAGGTCTTCGCGCTGGAATTCACGTCGCCGCTCTGGGTGCTGCTGCTGGCACCGCTGATCCTTGGGGAACATGTGCGCCGGGTGCAAATCCTCGTGGCCATCATCGGCTTCGGCGGCGTTCTGCTCGTGGCGCAGCCCTTCGCGGCCACGCCTTCGCCCGGCCTGCTCTGGGCGGGTCTGGCGGCCGTGGCCTTCGCGATCACGAACCTCTTCACCCGGCGGCTCACGCGAGACGAGACGGTGCTGGGCATCATGTTCTGGCTGACTGCGCTGCAACTCCTGATGGGGTTGGTCTGCGCAGGGTTCGACGGGGATATCGCCTGGCCCGGTCCGACCCTGCTGCCCTGGACCTTCGCCATCGGGCTGGCGGGGCTTTCAGCGCATTTCTGTCTCACGAATGCGCTACGCCTTGCGCCCGCCTCGACGGTCATGCCGATCGATTTCGCGCGCCTGCCGATCATCGCAATCGTTGGCGCGCTGCTCTATGCAGAGGCACTCGATCCGCTGGTGCTCTTGGGCGGAGGCGTCATCCTCGGCTCGGCTTGGGCGAACCTGCGCCTCGCCCGCCCGGCCGCATTGCCCGCCTCAACGTAATTTGTTGCGCGAATGCCATAGGCGCCGACAAAGGCGGCTGCGCGAGAATGTTGACGTAGGGTCCGGTTTGACCGCCTTCCCGCATTGCGCCTCACCTGCTGGAAATGCCGGCGCGATGGGCTGGGGGGTCTGCCCGCGCCGCACAGGGGGATGATGATATGAAAACCGTGACAAGGGCCGCAATGGCCACGCTATTCGGTGCCACCGCGCTCGCGGGAACCGCTTCGGCCGGTGGCCTCGACCGCTCCTATCAAAGCGTTCTGGCGATCTTCAACGACCCCGGCACGGTCAGCTTCTCGCTGAGCTACGTCGAGCCGGATCTCAAGGCGGAGGACATCAACGGCACCGGCCGATACGATGCCGCGGACGGATTCGCGCAGTATCAGTTCAGCTATACCGGCCGCATCAACGACCGCTTCAGCTACGCCATCATCAACGATCAGCCGTTCGGCGCGAACATCTTCTATGACGATGACCCGCTGACCTCGAACATCGGTGGCACCGAAGCCGATCTGGAGACAGACGCCTTCACCTTCATCGGCAAATACGATTTCGACGACCGGATCAGCGTCTTCGGCGGCCCCCGGGTCGAGCGGGCGTCGGGCGTGGTCGCGCTGAACGGTCAGGCCTATGCCCGCGCCATAGCCCTGCGCGGTGTGGCGCGCGTCGCGGGCGTCGATGCCGGCACCCTCGGCGCAGCCCTCCAGGGTGACCCGAACGCGGTCGCCGCTCTGGGCGGCCTGGCAAATGTAGGCGCGCTTGGGGCGCAGTTTCAAAACGCATCCAGCATCTTTCTCGCGACCGGTGGCTACGAGGTCGAACTGGATGACGATTGGGGCGTCGGCCTCACCCTCGGCGCGGCCTACGAGATCCCCGAGATCGCCCTGCGCCTCGCCGTCACGTATCATTCCGAAATCAGCCACGACAACGCGACGACCGAGCAGTTCGGGTTGGCCAGCCTCACGCCGATCCCGTCCGAGATCGCCTTCTCGAGCCCGCAATCGGTCAATGTCGATTTCCAGACCGGCCTGAACGAGCGGACATTGCTGATCGCGGGTGTGCGCTGGACCGACTGGGATGACTTCGATGTGATCCCGACCACGCTCGGCTCCGATCTTGCCGTGATCGACGACAGCTACCGCTGGAGCCTCGGGGTCGCGCGCCGCCTGACCGATGCATTCGTCGGCCTCGCAACCCTGACCTACGAAGAGGATCTGGGCTCGGAGACGCAATCGCCGCTCGGCCCCACCGACGGGTTGATCGGCCTGACGCTCGGGGGACGTTACACGCGCGATAACCTGAACGTCTCCGGCGGCGTCAGCTACAACTGGGTGGGCTCGGCCAATGCCGGTGTCGCCGAGCAGCCGGTCGCGTCCCTCACCGACTCGAGCGCGATCGGCGTCGGCTTCAAGGTCGATTACCGCTTCTGAACCCCGCACCGCACATCCATCCGTGACGCTCCGCCCTCACCGGCGGGGCGTCCGGGTTTGGCGCGGGATCCGGACGGCGATCTGGTGTGGAAGAAAGTCGGAACCGATAGTCGGTCATTAGCCGCGCCAGCCTAGAAAGCTGAAGCGGGCGGGCTGCCCTCCGATGCATCGCATCTTTCAAAGAACCATCAGCGGACGGGGATGACCCGAGATCACCGCCCTGCCGCTCCTTGAACAACATGGGCAGCCCAAGCTGACCCGATCTGCCGAAGGCCTCCAACTAGGACGCCGCGAAATGCTCAAAATTTGCGACCGGCACGGATCCAGCCGGATCCGGGTAGCGCGGGAGGCCCCCGCCGCGCTAATCCGCTCACATGAGTACACGCAACATGCCGAACCGCGCCTGGGCCGAGCTTGCCCTCCTATCCCTGATCTGGGGCGGCTCCTTTCTCGCCGTCCGGGTGGCGCTGGACGAGATCCCGTTCGTCACCTCGGTCGCCTTCCGCGTGGGATTGGCCGCGGCGGCGCTCTGGGCGCTGGTGCTGGCGCGCGGTCTTCCCGTGCCGCGGCAGCCGCGCATATGGGCCGCGCTTCTGGTGATGGGCGGCCTCAACAACGTGATCCCCTTCTCGCTCATGGCTTGGGGACAGCTTCACATCGAAAGCGGCCTGACCTCGATCCTCAATGCGGGCACGGCCGTGTTCGGCGTGTTGGCTGCCGCGATCTTTCTCTCGGATGAGCGGCTGACGACGCGCCGTGCCATGGGCGTGAGCCTCGGCTTCCTCGGCGTGGCGACAGCGATCGGGCTCGAGAACCTCGCCGCGTTCGACCTGCGTTCCGCCGCGCAACTCGCTGTCGTCGCCGGCACGATGGGCTACGCGCTGGCCGGTGTCTGGGCGCGCGTGTTCCTGCCCGGCCTGCCGCCCGCAGTCTCGGCGGCGGGAATGCTGACCGGGTCGAGCCTCATGATGATCCCGGCCGCCCTATTGATCGACGGGCCGGTCTGGCCGTCCCAGACGGATACGTGGCTCGCCATTGGGTATTACGCGCTGATTGCCACGGCCGGGGCCTATCTGCTCTACTTCCGCGTCTTGGCCATGGCGGGCAGCGGGAACACGATGCTCTGCACCTTGCTGGTCGCGCCGACGGCCATCGTACTGGGCGCGACGTTCCGCGGCGAGACCCTTTCGTCCGGCGTCTATCTCGGCTTCGCGATCCTCGCGCTCGGCCTGCTGATCCTCGACGGGCGGCTGTTGCGCCGCGCCGGCCGCGGGGCTACGCCCGCGCCATGATCTACGACACGCCCGAAGACTGGACCGGCGCCCGCGATCCCCGTGTGACGTTCTTCGGGATGTCGGGGCTGGGCAAGACGCATCTCGCGCGCATCCTGCGCGACTCGGGGCAGTGGTTCCACTACTCGATCGATTACCGCATCGGCACCGCCTATATGGGCGAGCACATCAACGACAACCTCAAGCTCGAGGCGATGCGCGTCCCGTTCCTGGCCAAGCTTCTGCGTTCCGACAGCATCTATATCGGCTCTAACATCACCTTCGCCAATCTCGACCCGCTCTCCACCTACCTGGGCCAGCCGGGCGACCCGTCACAGGGCGGCCTGCCGATGGAGGAATATGTGCGCCGGCAGGAATTGCACGTGCGCGCCGAGATCAACGCCCTGCTCGACACACCGCATTTCATCGAGCGCGCGCGCGACATCTATGGCTACGATCGCTTCGTCTGCGACACGGGCGGCTCGATCTGCGAGGTTGTGGACCCGGAGGACCCTGCGGATCCGGCCTTGCGCGCGCTGGCCGATCACACGCTGATGGTCTGGATCGAGGGGAGCGCCGAGCATGCGCAGACGCTCATTGACCGGTTCTCGAAGGCGCCGAAGCCGATGTGCTACCGACCCGACTTCCTGACCTCGCAATGGCGCGAATATCTCGACGTCACCGGCACCGCCCCGGAGGCGGTGGACCCGAACGCCTTCGCCCGAAAGGCCTATGCCGCCGCGATCGCCGAGCGGCACCCGCGCTATGCCGCCATGGCCCGCAACTGGGGGGTCAGCGTCACGGCCGAGGAGGTCGCCTCCTGCCGCGATGCCGCCGACGTGATCGCGATGGTCGCCGCCGCCATTGGCAGGCACGCCACGAACGCCTAGCTCTTCCCGACCCGAGAGAGACTGCCGCAGCCATGCCCATCACCCTGCCCCGCGACCTGCCCGCCTACGACGTCCTCGACAACGAGGGCGTCATGGTCATGTCCGAGGACGCCGCGACGCGGCAGGATATTCGCCCTCTGCGCATCGGGCTTTTGAACCTCATGCCGCTGAAGATCACCACGGAGACGCAGTTCACCCGCCTGATCGGCGCGACCCCGCTTCAGATCAACCTGACGCTGATCCGCATGACCGAGCATCAGTCGCGCCATACCGCGCCCGAGCATATGGAGGCGTTCTACCACTCCTTCCAGGACGTGAAGGACCAGCGGTTCGACGGCCTCCTGATCACCGGCTCTCCGATCGAGCATCTGCCCTTCGAGGATGTCACCTACTGGGACGAACTCCGCGAGGTGATGGACTGGACCCAGACCAACGTGCATTCCACCTTCGGCGTCTGCTGGGGCGGGATGGCGATGGCGTGGCATTTCCACGGGGTGCGGAAGCACGTTCTGGAGAAGAAGGCGTTCGGCTGCTTTCGCGTGAACAACGAGGCGCCGGCCTCGCCCTATCTGCGCGGATTTTCGGACGATTGCATCGTCCCCGTCTCCCGCTGGACGGAGTTGCGGCGCGACGAGGTGGAAGCGGCGGGAATGAACGTGCTGCTCGGCTCCTCCGAAACCGGTCCGTGCCTGATCGAGGATACCGCGCATCGCGCCCTGCATATCTTCAACCATTTCGAATACGACAGCGATACGCTGCACCGGGAATACGAGCGGGACGTCCTGTCGGGCACGCCGGTCGAGGTGCCGGGGAACTATTATCCGTGCGACGACCCGACGCAGCCGCCGCTCAACCGCTGGCGCAGCCACGCGCACCTGCTTTACGGCAACTGGATCAACCAGATTTACCAGACAACGCCCTATGACCTCGCGCAGATCGGCCAGGTCTGACGCCTTGGGCGCCGCCGGGGCGCTGGGGTCGTACGGAATGATCCGCCGCCGCGCCGCGGCGCGGGAAGCGGCGTTCGAGGCGGCGTTTCCGCCGCAGGGCCGGATGATCGGTGTGCCCTTCGCGGGCCGGACGGTGCCGGTCCATGCCGTCATCCGTGGAACGGGGCCGGATCTGATCCTGCTGCACGGCGCATCGGGGAACAGTCGGGAATTCACCTTCGACCTGATCCCGCGGCTGGAGCACCGATACAGGTGCATCGCGTTCGACCGGCCGGGGCTCGGCTATACCGGACGGACGGATCCGGCGCATGACGCGGCCTTCGGCTCCTCCGCCGAAACGCCCGCCGAGCAGGCCGCGCTTCTGGCCGCGGCCTATGCGCGGGTGGCGGAGGACGGCCCGCCCCTGGTCCTCGGGCACAGCTTCGGCGGCACCGTGGCGCTGGCTTGGGCGCTCGACCACCCGGTTCGCGCGCTGACCCTGCTGGCGCCTCCGGCCATGCGCTGGCCCGGCGGGCTCGGGCCGGTCTATGCGCTGACCGCATCGGCACTGGGGGGCGCACTGGTCGTTCCCGCACTCACCGCGACCGTGTCGGAGCGTCGGTTGCGGGAGATCACCCGGCGCATCTTTGCCCCCGATCCCGTGCCCGAAGGGTATTTCGAACATGTTGGCGGGCAACTCACACTGCGCCGCTGCACGCTGCGCGCCAATGCCCGGCAGGTTTCCGGACTGAAACCGCATGTCATCGCGATGGAGGCACGCTATTCCCGCCTGCGCCTGCCCATCGAGTGGCTTCATGGCGATGCCGACACGATCGTGCCGGCGCAGCCCCATGCACACCCGTTCCGGCGCCTTGTCCCCGCGACGAACCTCACGATCCTGGAGGGCGTTGGCCACATGCCGCACCACGTCGATCCCGACGCCGTGGTTGCGGCGATTGACCGCGCGGCGGCCGCGTCGTCCTGAGGGGGGACACGCTCTGGCCCCGGCGCCCTGCCCCGCGCTAAGAGGAACGGACGAGGAGACGCCCATGCCCAAGCCTTCCAATGACGCGATCACGCGCTTCTACAAGAAGGAAGCCCCGGAGGACGTCCGCCAAGCCGTTGCCGAAGGCAGCAAGAAGGACATCCTCACCGACGGCTATCCCTACGACAAGCTGATGGACCGGGCTGAATACGGTGCGGCGCTCGACGCGCTCCAGATCGAGCTGGTCAAGTGTCAGGCCTGGGTCCACAGAAGCGGCGCCCGCCTCGCCATCGTGTTCGAGGGCCGCGACGCCGCCGGCAAGGGCGGCACGATCAAGCGCTTCCGTGAGAACCTGAACCCCCGCGTGGCGCGCATCGCGGCCCTGGCCAAGCCCAGCGACCGCGAGGCGGGGCAGTGGTACTTCCAGCGCTACGTCCAGCACCTTCCGACGTCGGGGGAAATCGTGCTCTTCGACCGCTCCTGGTACAATCGGGCGGTGGTCGAACACGTCTTTGACTTCTGCACGCCCGCGCAGCGCGAGACGTTCTTCGCCCAAACACCCCGGTTCGAGGAGATGCTGGTCGAGGACGGTATCGTCCTGGTCAAGCTGTGGCTGAATGTCGGGCGGGCGGAACAACTTCGGCGGTTTCTCAAGCGCGAGAACGATCCGCTGAAACAGTGGAAGTTGTCGCAGGTCGACGTCGAGGGTCTTTCGCGCTGGGACGCCTATACCGACGCCATCTCCGAGACCTTCGCGCGAACCCACACGGAGATCGCGCCGTGGACGATCGTGCGGTCCGACGACAAGCGGCGCGCGCGACTGAATGCGATCCGCGCCGTGCTGTCGCGCGTGCCCTATGACGGGCGCGACGAGTCGGTGCTCGAGATCGACCCGAAGGTCGCCGGCGGGCCGGAGCTTTGGCTGAACGGTGCCTAAACGTGGCTATCACCACGGCAATCTGCGGCAGGCGCTGATCGATGCGGCGCTCGAGCTGATCGAGCAGAAGGGGCCGACCGGCTTCACCCTGTCGGAGGCGGCGAAATCGGCCGGCGTGACCCCGGCCGCGGTATATCGTCATTTCGAGGGGCGCGAGGACCTCATCATCGAATGCGCGCTGCAGGGGCACGCGATCTTCGGCGATCTGATGGAATACGCCTACGAAAGCGGCCTTCCCTCTGCGCTGGCGGCATTCGAGGCGACCGGGCGGGCCTATCTCGCCTTCGCGCGGAAGTATCCGGGGCATTACATGGCCATGTTCGAAAGCGGCCTGTCGCGTCACGCGACGCCCGAACTCGGCCGCGCCGTCGCCCGGTCGCGCGGTGTCCTGGAGAAAGCGGCGGAGGCGCTGTCGGAACATATCCCCGCGGATCGGCGCCCGCCCGCCTCGATGTTCTCATCGCATATCTGGGCCATGTCGCATGGCGTTGTGGAGCTGTTCGCGCGGGGCAATCCGGGCGGCAATGTGCCGTATACGCCAGAAGACCTGCTGGAGGCAGGGATCGGGATCTACCTTCGCGGTCTGGGACTGATCGAACAGGACAGGTGAGGCGGCTTGCGTTGCCGGAAGGAACGGCGCGCACGCTTTAGAGAAGACTGCCCTGATCCGGCTCATCATCCGGCTTCGGCTTGCGCTTTGGCGCCGACTTGCCGCCGGTCTGCACACGGCCATCGGCAAACTCGATTTCAAGCGCCGCCGCCTTGCGCGCGGTCTTGGCCGACGTCACGACCCGGCCATCCTCCCAGACGATGGCAAAGCCCCGCGCCAGCGTCTCCTGGTGGCCGAGCGTCTGGCGCAGCCGGTCGAGGGCCGCGAGGCGGTCGGCAGCCCGCGCCTGCCGGTTGCGCGCGACCGACAGGAGGCGGGCCAGCGTGGCGTCCAGACGCTCACGGTCGCGGGCTGCGCGGCGGGCAAGCGGGGCGGGCGTCAGGCGCGCAACGGCGCGGTCGAGATCGCGCCGGCTCGTGGCGATACGCTGCGGCAGGCGTGCGTCGAGCCGGGCGGAAAGCGCCTGAAGCCGGCGCCGCCGCTCCGCCAGCCCGGAGGCCAGCGCGCCCGGCGTGATTCGTCCCTCCAGCCGCGACAGGGCGACCCGCTCCCGCGCGGTGCGGTTGCGAAGGGCCGCGGGAAGACGGTCTGCGGCCAGATCCAGACGCTGGCGCGGTGCGGCGAGTAGCGCTTCCGGACGCGGCAGAGCACGCACGAGGTCGGTCGCCCGCTGCCGCCGCCCCTGCACGGCGGCACGGGCGGCGCGCGCGGCCCGGACACCGAGTGCATCCACGGCGGCAAGCAGATCGAGCCGCACAGGAACCGCCATTTCCGCCGCCGCACTGGGCGTCGGTGCGCGGCGGTCGGCGGCATGGTCGATCAGCGTCGTATCCGTCTCGTGCCCGACCGCAGAGATCAGCGGGATCGTGCAGTCGGCAGCCGCCCGCACGACGACTTCCTCGTTGAACCCCCAGAGATCCTCGATCGAGCCACCGCCCCGCGCCACGATCAGAAGGTCGGGCCGTGGCATGGCACCGCCGGGTTTCAGCGCATCGAACCCGCGGATCGCGTTTGCCACTTCGGGCGCGCTCGCCTTGCCCTGAACGGCCACCGGCCAGATCAGGACGCGACGCGGAAATCGGTCCCGCAGGCGGTGGAGGATGTCCCGGATCACCGCGCCCTGCGGCGAGGTGACAACGCCGATCACCTCGGGCAGAAACGGCAGCGGCCGTTTGCGTTCCGCCGCGAACAGGCCTTCGGCGGCCAATGCGGTGCGGCGCTTCTCCAGCATCGCCATGAGGGCGCCGGCACCGGCGATCTCCACCTGCTCGACGTTCAGGTTGTATTTCGACTGCGCGCCGAAGGCCGAGAGCCGCCCGGTGACGATGACCTCCATCCCTTCCTCGGGCTGGACGGAAAGCTGTGCGAGTTGGCCTTTCCAAGTCGTGCAGGCCAGCACGTTCCGGTCGTCCTTGATGTCGTAGTAGAGATGCCCGGACCGCGCGCGGAACATGCGGCCGACCTCTCCGCGTACACGGATGCGGCCAAACTCTCCCTCGAGCGTGCGTTTCACGGCGCCGGAAATCTCCGACACCGTATATTCGCCGTCATTGCGTCCGCGGGTGCTGTCGTCGTCGATCAGATCGTCCATGCGACCCGTCTAGCGGCGAGGCGGGCGACTCACCAGACGCGTCAGGCGCATTCCGAACAGCAGGTGTGGCAAGGCTTCGGCTCGGGATACTCATCCTTCGCCCGCCGGAGTGCGGTTTCGCAGGACGCGGCATCCCCGAGGGCCTTACGTCCGTCCTCTCTGGGAAGGAACTGGCAATCCTCGCGGTGGACGACGTGATCGCCCCGCTCGTTCGCTTCGGTCTTGATGTAGTATTTCATGTTCAGCGAACGGAGAGCTCATCCGCCGGGTTCCACGCCGCGACATGGTGCCCGCCCTTGTCCGGGCACGCGCCCCTGTCTAGACCGCCGGTCGCGGCGAAACTGCGGGGGCGGCCATGAACATCCTGATACTCGGCGGCGGCGGACGGGAGCATGCGCTTGCCTGGGCGGTGCTGCAGAACCCGAAATGCGACAGGCTGATCGTCGCGCCCGGCAATGCGGGAATCGCCGAAATCGCGGAATGTGCTGCGCTCGACATACTCGACGGCGGTGCGGTGGTGGAATTTGCCGACACGGAGAATGTCGATCTGGTGATCGTTGGCCCGGAGGCGCCGCTGGCCGCGGGCGTCTCGGACCGCCTGACCGAAGCGGGCATCGCCGCATTCGGCCCGTCGCAGGCGGCCGCACGGCTCGAGGCGTCGAAGGGCTTCACCAAGGAGATCTGTGCGGCGGTGGACGCGCCGACCGCCGCCTATGGCAGGTTCGACGAACTTGACGCCGCGCGCGCTTACCTGGCCGATCAGCCCCTGCCGATCGTCATCAAAGCCGACGGCCTGGCCGCCGGGAAGGGCGTGACGGTTGCCGAGACGCGCGAGGCGGCCGAGGCGGCCCTGTCGGAGGTGTTCGACGGCCTCCATGGCCGGGCCGAGGTGGTGATCGAAGCGTTTCTACGCGGTGAGGAAGCGAGTTTTTTCTGCCTCGTCGACGGGACGGATGTTCTGCCGCTCGGGACCGCGCAGGACCACAAGCGCGTGGGCGAAGGCGATACCGGCTCCAACACCGGCGGGATGGGCGCCTACTCCCCCGCGCCTGTCATGACCGCCGAGGTCGAGCAACGCGCGCTCGACGAGATCGTGCGCCCGACGATGGCCGAGATGGTCCGGCGCGGCACCCCGATGCGCGGCGTCCTGTTCGTCGGGCTGATGATCGACGACGGCGCGCCGTCGCTGGTGGAATACAACGTCAGGTTCGGCGATCCGGAATGCCAGTGCCTGATGATGCGGCTGGGGGGTCAGGTGCTCGACCTGATCATGGCCTGTGTCGAGGGGCGGCTGGCCGAGGCGCGCGTGCACTGGGCCGACGATCATGCGATCTGCGTCGTGATGGCGGCCGACGGCTATCCCGGCGCGTATGCCAAGGGCGGCGTGATCGGCGGCCTCGATGCCCTGCCCCGCGACGGCTTCGGCATCTGCTTTCACGCGGGCACGGCGATGCGCGAGGGGCAGGTCGTCGCGGCCGGTGGCAGGGTTCTTGGCCTGACGGCGCGTGCGGATGACCTCCGCACGGCGCGCGACCGTGCCTATGCGATGGTGGAGGCGGTCGAGTGGCCCGACGGCTTTTGCCGTCGGGATATCGGGTGGCGAGTGCTGGGGCGGGATTAGGCGCCGATTCGCCCGAGGATGCGCGCCCAGGACCGGATGCCCTTGCGGAAGCTTTCGACGTCGTACTTCTCGTTGGGCGAATGGATCTGGTCGTCCTGGCGGGCAAACCCGGCGAGGACTGATTCCATCCCGAGCACCGTCTGGAAATAGCCCGCGATCGGGATCGAACCGCCGCCGCCGATGAACGCGGCCTCCGTGTCCCACTCCTCCGTCAACGCCGCCTGCGCCGCCTGGAACAGCGGGCCGTCGGTGGACATGGTCGAGGCCGGGCCGGCGCCGTGGCTCTGGAACGCAACATCGCAATCGGGCGGCATCTGCGCAGTCACCCAGTCGCGGAACGAGTCCCGGATGCGGATCGGATCCTGGTCGCCGACGAGGCGGAACGACACCTTCGCATGCGCCTCGGACGGCAGGACCGTCTTGAACCCCTTGCCCGTATAACCCGACCAGATGCCGTTGATTTCGGCCGTCGGCCGCGACCAGAGCTGCTCCAGCCCGGAACGATCCGTCTCGCCGGCGGGATGGCTGAGCCCGACCTCGCCGAGGAACGCCTCGGCGGAGAAATCCAGACGCTCCCAACTCTCGCGCTGCTCGGGCGACGGCTCGCGGACGCCGTCGTAGAAGCCCGGCACCTGCACCCGGCCCTGTTCGTCGTGCAGGTCGCCAAGCACCCGCGTCAGTACGCGGGCGGGGTTCATCGCGATACCGCCAGATAGAGCAACCTGCGGTCTGGAAATTCTGCTGAGAGCGGGTCATGCATCCTGGCATTCCCATTTGATGTAGGCCTTGGTCTCGGAGGCCCATTTCTCGTCGATCTCTACGAGGACGGCGCTGACCAGTCGCAGCAGAGCGTCGTCGCTGGGAAAGACCCTGACCTTTACGGTGCGCCGCTTGAGCTCCTGCTGGACGGATCGCTCCATCGGGTTTGAAGTGCGCAGCCGGCGGCGATGGTGCTCGGGCAGCGTGAAGACCGCGAGCCCCTCGGGCGCGTTTTCCTCCAGCCATGCGGCCAGCTTCGGCGCAGAGGTGCGATAGCTGGCGACGATCTCTGCCAAGGCCGTTTCTGCCTTGGCGAGCGTGCTGGCATTCCACACGGTGCGCAGCTCGGCTCCGATGCGCTTGCGGCTCTCGACGTTCGGAGCGTGATGAATGGCGTTGCGCGCGAGATGGAACTGGCAGCGCTGCCACGTGGCGCCGCCAAGAACAGCCCGCTGGGCAGCACGCAGCCCTGAGTGGTCATCCGAAACGATGAACTCGACGCCGCGCAGGCCGCGGGCGACCAGGCTCTCCAAGAAGCCCCGCCAGTGGACCTCGGCCTCGGACAGGGCCACGGAAACGCCCAGAACACGCCGCCGCTCGTCCGGGCCGATGCCGATTGCCGAGAGCACGGCAGCATCGCGCACCACCCCGCCGTGGCGCATCTTCTCGTACCGGGCATCGAGGATGAGGTATTTTACCTGGCCCAGAGGGCGGTTGCGCCATGCCTCCAGTTCGTCGTCGAGCAGCTTGGCAGCCCGGCTGACCTGCGAGGACGACAGGCTCTCGATCCCGAACTCGCGCATGACAGCCTCGGCGTCACGCGTGGAGACGCCTTTGACGTACATCTCGGCCACCGCCAGCATGACGGACCGAACCGACCGCCGCCCGCGCTCGAGGGATTGCGGATAGAACGGCTCTTCCCCATGCCCGGCAGTCTTGGGCACCTGCACGCTCACCGTGCCCGCAGGCGTGTCGATCCGCTTGGGTTTGTAGCCGTTGGCATAGCCGTGACGCTCGGGCGTGCGCTCATAATGGCTCGCGCCGAGAAACCGCTCCCGTTCGATCTGCATCGCCAGCTCGAAAGCCCGCGCGAACACCGATGCGATCTCGCCGGGCCCGTGCTCGATCAACTGTTCCAAGACCGCCTCAAGCGCCGTATCCTTCCGCCTGTNCATTCGTTCTTCTCCATGGTTGTGTTGCAANNCCATGGAATACCAGAATGGGCAGCTNGTGCTGGAGGCGCCCCAGCACGAGCTCACGCCCCGCGTCTCAAGCGAATTTCCAGACCTGAGGGTACAGTACCCCAAGAGCAGCGCCTGCGTGTCTCCGCCAAATCGCGTCTCGGCGAGAAGCTCGCCTACATCCACTACCACTGGGATGGACTGCAGACCTTCCTTCGGGATGGGCGCGTCGAGATCGACTCCAACGGCGTCGAAAACCTCATCCGCCCGATCGCTCTGAACAGGAAAAACGCGCTCTTCGCCGGGCACGACGAAGGTGGGAAGGCTTGGGGGCGCATCGCGTCTCTCATCGAGACCGCGAAGATCAACGGCGTCGAACCCTTCGCCTATCTAAAGGCCACCTTGGAGGCGATCGCGGACGGGCACCCCAAGAGCCGGATCGACGAACTCCTCCCCTGGAACTTCAATCCGTCAAGCTGAAACCAATGTGGGGCCCAGCTCCCGCTTACGGTACTTTTAGAAAGCCCGGTCGTATTATTTTGCAGTGCGCAACGTCTTGTTCCAAGCCTTCGCTACCGAGCAAGTTTACCCCCGAGAGCGCCCGTTCTTCCGGATCGGGAGTGAGGGCTTAAACGCCAATTTTCAGAGTA
>NZ_CYPR01000141.1 GCF_001408515.1 Jannaschia seosinensis
CCAGCGATATCCGTCCGGCGCGGGTGTCCCAGTCCCGCTCGCGGTATCCATTTCGCTGAACCTCACGCGACGGCGAACGCACGCCCTTTGCTACGCCAGTTCTGGTCTCAATCTCCGCTTCCATGATCCGCTTGGCCGCGAAAGCCAGCATCTCGCGCACGAGATCGCCATCGGCCTCCTTTTCAACCAGCTCAAGCAGCGCCATTCTGTCGTCGGTCATCGTCGTCTCCGTTCTTGGTTTCGAGTCTCGCAACCCGAACCTTCTCGAAGATCGACGGTGACCACCAGCGTCACACCCTGCCGCGCGCTACGCTACGCCAAGGGCTTCGCCCGCGGCCTCCTACACCAACCGCTGGGACACTATCCCCGAGCGCGAGGCGTTCAGGTTCAGGAACTCCCGCACAACCGCCAGCAGATCATCCAGCGACACCAGCAGCGCCTTTCGCAGGGCCACCGCGACGGCCTCTTGCGGTGGTGTCAGCGTCGTCTGGAGCCTGTGCGGCGTGTGGCTGCGATCCGCGACGCTGTCGCGCTTGCGCCACTTGTAAACGGTCTGCTCCGTTATGCCGAAGCGCTCGGCCAGGACCGGAGCAGGCTCCGTGCTCGCCTAGATCGCCGCCCGCACCTTCGGCGTGGTCGTGGCCTGCTTGTGAAGATGTATCACCATGGTCGTGCCCCGTCTCGAAGGTCCCTCAGAACCGATCTTGCCATGAAGAGCGCGGATCGTCGCGGGGAAAGGTGATCATCCGGGACGGAACAGCTATGAACCCGCGTCCTCCCGGCCCTGCGGCGGGATTTTTCGGTGCATCAAACAGCTTAGGCTAAGCTGTTAGGAGGATGTGGGATCGCACTTTCTCGATATTGCGATAAACGGTCCGAGCCTTGCCGCCGCCGGTAGCGAAGATGCCTCGACCTTCAGCTTCCGCGATCTTGCCGGCTGGCGTATTTCGCGAGCACCGCGTCCGCATGCGTCATCGCGTCGTCGAGCGCCGCGAGCGCGGCCGCCTCCCGCGCTTCGTCGTCCTCTCGCAGAGCCGGACTTCGGACTCCCGCGCGTTCCGCGATCGCCCGTTGCGGGTCGTTCGCCACCCCAGGAGCGGTCTGTCTTTCACCCCGGTCCACGCGCCTGCGCGGCGACCGCAGGGCCAGCCGGTCGGCCATGTCGGGGCGTGCCCAGACGCGCCAGGAGGTGCGGGGGGTGATGCACCGCAGGATGCCCGCGGCCTCGGCCTCGTCAACCAGCGTGAAGGAGGCACGCCGGGAGACGCCGAGCGTCTCGCGCAGGTAGGGCGCCGTCAGGAGCGGCTCGCGCGCGACGAGCCGGACGAGATCGCGCAGCCGCGACTTGCCGCTACGGGCTGCCGCCACCGCCTGCGCATCCATGCGCCAGCGCCGGAGCACGGCGAGCTGTCCAAGCGCCCGGTCGGCCTCCGCCGTGAGGCCCCCGAGCAGGCTCTCGAGCCCCGCCAGCGTGCCGGGCGACCAGGCGCGAAACCCGCCCTGGGTCAGCGCGACGGACGGGGTGAGAATCCAGCCCGCCTCCACGCGCCGCAGGAGCGAGGCGGGTCCCGGCCCCCTGCCCTCTTGGGTCCGGCCCGCGCCGCGCAGCGCGTGCTCGGCGGCGATGAAGACCAGCCGGTCGGCCGAGGGCGCGGTGGAGTCCGTCTCCATGCGGAACACGATCGCCGCGCGCAACGCGCCCAAGAACGGAGTCGGCGCCGCCTCAAGGGGCCGGCGGATGCGATCGGCCACCGCAGCGCCATCGAACGGGAAGGCCCCGTCATCGATGGAGACTGCGGCGCGCCAGCAGCGGTCGAGCACCGCCGCCGTGTCGCCGGCCAGATCACCGGGGCTTGCGATGACACGGAGAAGTGCTGTGACGGCGTCCGCGCCGCGCGCGCCTTCCGCATCCGTGAGCCGGTTTTCGAGATGGCGGTGGATCACGTCGCCCTCGAAGACGTGGATGTCTTCCAAGGCTACGGAGCGGCAAGCCTCGGTCAGCGCCGCGCCGCTGCGCCACATCAGCCCAAGCTCCGGATCGGCGGCGAAGGCCCCTTCCAGCCGGGCCGCCCGGCTTTCGAGACCGAGAATGCGCAGGAGGAGGGTTTCGGGCGGCATGCGGGACCTTCGAACCTTCCTCATTATAACGCCGTACGAGAATCTTAGAATTTTTTAGTGCGCGTGAACAGAATCTATCTGCACTCTGATCTGTCTTTCGGCTGACGCGTAAACGCAATTGATAATCCGTCATTATCAGCGGTGACCCGGAACAGACCGAAACCCCCTGCCCCCGAGGGAGATGTCGCAGCCGTTTTTGAAAGGATCCCGTCCGTCCGGGACCGGATCAGAGCAGCCGGGCCGCCCTGCCTTCGCGCTGACGCTCATCCTTGAAGTAGCCCAGCAGCGTGTCGAGTGAGCGGTGCAGCGTCTGCTCCATCACTTCGGGCGCCGGGATGCCCTGCTTCAGCGCCGAGGTGATGTAGCCGGCCCGCACGCCATGGGCCGAGAAGTCCCGCGGGTCGTGACCGATCTCGGCCAGACGCGCCTTCACCACGGCGTTTACCGCGGCGGGCGAAATCGACGTCTCCTGGACGTTTCCCCATCGGTCAATCGCAAGGAAAACCGGCCCCGCCACGAGGCCGGCCATCGCAATCCAGTCCTTGAGCGCTGTCGCCGCGCGGCCCGACAGGAACACCCGCGCGTCCTGTGTTTCGGTCGTGGTCTTGGTGCGGCCCATGCGCAGCCCGATGCTCGCGATGCTCTGCCCCGCCTCCGTCTGGATGTCGTCGAGGACATGGATTTGGCTCATCATCAGGTTCGAGATCTCAGAGCGCCTCCGGCCGCCCGAGGCGAACATGGTCGCGATCAAAGCAAGATCGCGCGTGGCCCGCAGGCGTGTGCCGACGGCCTCACTGTCGCGGCCCGGTGCGCTGGCACGGATCTCTTCCAAGTGATCGAGGAGCTCGATTACAAGCTCGGCATCCACCACCCGCTTCGAATGCTGCCCCCGGGGCCGCTTCGCAGCGCGCACCGCGGCGCGCAAGGTGCGCGCGACCTCGGGCTGAGAGAATGGACCCTCGACGCCCTTCCAGCGACAGACGGCGCGCCAGGTCGAGATCCGCCGCGACACCGTCGCCGGCGCATGCGGGCCGGAGCTGCGCAGGAAACCGCCCTCGCGGAGCGCGTGCCGGACGATGTCGGGCATGCCGTGATCCGCGCTCTGCACCCTCTCGTCGGGATCCCAGAGATGGTGGGCGATGAACCGCAGGACGGTCTCCGTCCGGGGCGGCCAGTCCAGCGGATGACCCGTCGCGGCCCAGGACCAAGCTTCCAGATAGCCCAAGTCCGACCGAATGGCGCGCAGGGAATTGTCGCCCATGCCGCGGTTCAGAAGATGGGACAGCGTGTCCCGCTCGGCCAGCGTAAGGGCATGCGCCTCATCCTCCGGCAAGCCCGCCTGCGTGAACCTGTGCTCGATATCCTGCCCCATGTGACGAGCTATATCTGCCCGGCTCCCGGCGGCAAGCGCGCCTGTCTAAGCGGATCAGTCACGTTCGAAGAGCGGCAGTTCCGGGCCATCCGCGCGATGCTGTTTGCACGGCTCTCCCAGCGGCGCGTAGCCCCTCAGGACCTTCCGGGTGACGATCTCCGAGAGCCGGTGCGACATCTCTCGGCGCGAGCCGCTGGCATCGATCCGCATCCGCCCTGCCCGGCCCTGCCGCCCCCAGCGAACCACCAGAACGTGCAGGCCGAAGAGATCCGAAACGACGGACACGCCGTAGAACCGGTGCATGTTCATGTCCGGGTCGTCGCGTATCAGGACGGTTTCGGCATCTTCGCATGTCGGCATCGAGGAGCCCTCCGCAGAGGCTCAAGACCCTACGAGGCATGGAATCGGGGTGCAAGATCCGGTCATGACGAATTCTCGATGACGCGCGGGAGCACACTACACGACTCCGCAGGGCTTTCGTTCTTCTCTGGTTGCCGCCCGTGGTGCAAGACGCTTTTGACCTGTCTTGGTTCGTGATCGAGTGCGTTCTTCTCTTAGGCCTTTATGATTGCGGCCGTTCAAGAAGCCGCTGGCCGGGATGGTGATCTGCGGATCGGGTCCATATCTTCTGCAAGAGCTTTTCGGCTCGAGAACGACGTCTGGTTTTCCCCATCCAGATCATTTCGATCATTGCGCCCATTCAGGTCATCGACTTCTTCCACCTCCTTCACCGACGCCCGCTCACATGGGGTCTGTAGCCCTCATGCAGAAACAGCTCGCGCCGGATCTCGATAGTCCTCCTTCTTTGTCATCATTGCCCAGATGGCCTTTGCCATCTTGTTGGCCAGCGCGATGGCGACCAGCATGAGCGGCTTGCGGTGCAGCAGGCGTGCCAGCCATGATCCCTCTGGGATCGACTTTCGGGCCAGCACTGTCAGGCGCGACATGGCCCCTATGATCAGCAGATATCGTATGTCTGTCTGGCCGGCTTTCGAGATCCGTCCCAGGCGTTCCTTCCCGCCGGAGGTGTGTTGGCGCGGCACGAGGCCCAGCCAGGCCGCAAAATCTCGCCCGCGCTTGAAGCTGTCCATGGGCGGAGCGAAGGCACTGATGGCCCGCGCGGTCTGCGGCCCCACGCCGGGCATCGTCTGCAGCCGTCGTGCTGCATCATTCGTCCCGGCAAGATTCCGGGCCTTTGCTGTCTTGGCTTCGATCCGGGTTGTCTGCTCGGATATCTGTTCAAGCAGATCATGGCACTCATCCCGCACCAGCACAGGTAAATCGCTGGCAGGATCGTCGAGGACAGCTTCGATCCGCTTGAGGTGGGCGATGCCTTTAGGAAAGACATGGCCATATTCATAGAGCACTGAACGCAGGGTGTTCACGATTTCGGTGCGCTGATAAAGAAGCCGCTCACGCGCACGGAAAAGCACCGCGCAGGCTTGCTGATCTTCCGACTTCGGCTCGACAAACCGCATCTCGGGGCGCTGTGCCGCGACGACGATCGCCTCAGTGTCAGCAGCATCGTTTTTCTGACGCTTCACGAACGGTCGCACATATTGCGGCGCGATTAGCCGGACCTCATGCCCAAGCTTGACCATCTCTCGCGCCCAATAGCTCGCGCTGCCACAGGCCTCCATCACCACGACGGCAGGTTCGTGCTTCGACATGAACTGTCGAAACTGGACCCGAGTCACCTTCTTTCGAAACTTCAAGTGTCCGGCCATGCTGGCCCCGTGAAGCTGGAAGACGCTCTTTGCCAGATCCACTCCAATCATTGTATCTTTCATTTGCCGTCCTCTCCTTTGCGTGGCCTTGAACACCACGACCTTGGCACATCGCGATGCCGTCTGGGGAGGGCGGCAACCATCCCATCTTCTGGGTTGATCCTCTGCCACGACGCGATGGCGTCGAGGGGATCGGATCTGAGGCGGCTTCGGATGTGGTCGAAGCCGGTTCGAAACCAAGATCTGGCGTAGTGGCCGTGGCTTTTGCGCGGCGGCGCGCGCTTGCCGAGAAGGTCTGCGGCGGCGCGACCGGCCCAGGCAAGGGCAAGCGCGACAAGGGACATGAGCAGAGCGAGTTTGCGTGGATCGGTGAGACGTGTGTCCTCGAGGTTGAGGCCACGCGTCTTGGCATCGCCGAACAGACATTCGATCGCCCAACGTTTGCGGTAGGTTTCGAGCGCGGTGCGCGGCGCGACGTTGGTAACCACGATCAACCACTCTCCCTTGAGCGGCTTGGCCGCGACGTTCAGGAGCGGCGTATTGCTGGCGGCTGCGTCCTCGCGTGTGCCGAGGCGGGCGCGAAAAGCCCGGCCACGGCGGGCCAGGCGCAGCCTTGCGCGCAAGGTAAGGTCGTGACCGTCCTCGGTCGTAATGCGAAGATTTCCCTTACGCGGATAGCAAAGGGAATATTGTTTTTACTAAGAAATTCCATCCATCCTGCGCCGACAAACTCGCGATCGGCAAGCAGCAGACGGATGGTCGTCGCGGGAAAATTCGCGAGATATCGCTCCATCAGGGCGATGCGCATGTCGGTGTCGGAACACCCGCGGCCTTCGATCAGGCTCCAGACCAGGGGGACGCGGAAACGACGGGTGACGACTGCGAGCACGAGAAAGTTCACCTCGGTCTTGCCGATCTGCCAGTTGGTGCGGTCGAGCGCGAGCAGCCATGATTTGTTCAGGCCCAACAGCCGGACCAGAAGCGGGAGCGACCAGTCCTCGTCGAGATGGACGTGCTGGAAGAAGCGTTGCAACCGACGGTATGTCGACGAGGTCAGGGCCGATCCCGGTCGTTCGCAGGCAAGATGGCCGAGGTTCACGCTGCGCGCGCTGACCATGCCGATGACGATCATGCAAAGCGTCTCCAGACGGCTCTTGCTCAAGTCGAGATCTGGACGCAGGATATTCGTGAGGGCGGAGATGGCGTGGTGAAGCATCGGACGTTTCCTTGGTCGGAGTCGTCCAGTTGAATCCATCCAGCCGCCCTCAGTCAGCACTGTGTCGTGTAGTGTGCTCCGCTGGCCAATTCCGCAGATTTGTAATGGACGCCGAACGATTTAATCCAATTGCTTTGGTGGTTCTCAGACTACACGACTCCCACCCGCAGCGAGTTATGCCCGAAAGTTGGTGATGGCCTGAAGTAGGCGGCATATCATGGCGGTG